>CANMCL010000048.1 GCA_947496345.1 Actinomycetota bacterium | reverse complement strand
GATGTTCTCCACCCAAGATAAATACGAGCAACAACAAGTGGCCCGCAAACATATTTGCAAAGAGACGCAGTGACAGCGTCAAGGGACGAACTAAGAAGAAGGTAAGAATTTCAAGAGGTGTAATCAATATGTATGCCGCTTTTGGAACACCTGGCATGAACATGATCTCTTTGATGTACTTGTATAAACCGTGCTTGCGCACGCCTACATAGTGGAAAACAAAGAATGTGAACATCGCCAAAACGTAAGCGAATCCAACGTGGGACATAGTTGGGAATTGAATTATTGGAATAATTCCAAATAGATTATTTACAAGAATAAAAGTAAAAAGGGTGAAGAGGTATGGCACAAAACGAAGGAATTCGTGGCCGATTACATCTTTGGCAAGGTCGTTGCGGACAAATGCGTAAACGCTTTCACCAGCGAATTGCAGTTTGGAAGGCACGACCGCTGCTTTTCGTGAGGCCGCGATAAAGAAAACTGAAATCAGAATTACAGAAAATACAACAAGGAAAATTGGTTTAGTTGTATATAGATTGTCGCCAAAAATAGGTGGCAGATCGAAGTCTTTGGTACTCGGCGGGACAAAGCCTTCGCCTTCAGCGCCGGAAAGAACTAACGAGAGCACTCGAACTCCAATATATGTAGCTATTGCTTATGGATGGCCTGTAACGGGGCAACCTTATTCGGAAAAGCCTCTACCTGTGAAATCCAAAAGGTGAGATTTACGCGTGGGGCTGGTCACTTACCCGCTATTCGCGGCCGAACCTTGCATATGGGTCGGAGCGCTATTCGCGGCCGAACCTAAGCCAGACCAGATAGATGGCCCCGCCCATTCCAACGATCAGGCCAGCCAGAGTCAGGTAGGACGTTCCGAGCCATTTATCAGCCGCGTATCCGACCCCACCCCAAAAGAGCAGGCCAGATAGTAGGTATCCAAAGATCGTCCACATTGCGTTCTCGTCGCGCTTGTTATGACTGCTGTTACTCACTTGGACCTCCGTGGATGGAACTTACGATTTGGCTTGCGTTGGTAATGGTAGATGAGTTTTGAGTTTGAGGTAACTGGCGATCTCCCCGCCGAGCCAGGCAATGGTCAGCGCACAGGCGGCAGCGCCAAAGCTGAGTCGGTCAATAGTCTGACGATCTGTGTACTTAGCCAAGGCCCAGAGAAAGAGCCCCAAAAAGAATAACTTGGCAAAGTAAGAAAATAGCGCCATCGCCATTGTGCTGATCGGATCTAAATTGCGCGTCAAACGAGATACCAAAATGTGAATTATGAAATAGATCGCAACAATGAATTGCGCAAGAAGTGCCCCATAAAAACCGCTCATCCCGCGCAGAACAGAAAATAGTGCAATTGCAATTACGCCGACAATTAAAGTTGGGCGAACTGCGCCGCGCAATAGTTGTGATTCGTTAGATTGTTCTTTACTCATGATCTGCACTTTCTAGATTGCGAAATGATTTTGATTTACCTCGGCTGAAGAAAATCGTAAATGCCAGCATAGCGCCTGCAAAAACTGCTGAAACCCAGAGTGGTGCAAAAGCAGAAACCGTCACAGGAAATGCGATCGTTGCTGTCCATAAATACATGATCCCTGCAGTACGAACTTGGGTGTTACCTGCGCGCATAATGCGGTGATGCAAGTGTTCTTTATCTGAAGAAAATGGAGATTTACCAGCGCGGACGCGCCGAAAGATTGCCAGAGTTAAATCTGCTAATGGAATCGCAAGAACTGCAAATGGCAGAAGAAGAGGCAATAGAGCTGGCCCAAGCTTTTCTTCACTGATTGCATTTGGATCGACTTGCCCGGTGAGTGTTATTGCAGAAGCGGCGAGCATTAGCCCCAAGAACATTGATCCCGAGTCGCCCATAAATATTCGGGCTGGGAATGAATTGTGAGGCAAGAAACCCAAACAAACACCAATTGCGATCGCAGTTATAAGCGAAGGTGCACCGGCGCGATTAAAGCCGTAGACGACTGCTAATAAGTAAGCAAAGGCGAAGAAAGCAGCGCCTGAAATTGCCACAATTCCTGCGGCTAATCCATCTAAGCCATCAATAAAATTAACGGCGTTAATGGTGATTAGCACGATCAAGACGGTGAGCAATTGACCAACGCTCGGCGGCAACATAGTCACACCATTAATTGGCAACCACAGGATTTGAATTCCGTAGAGCAACAAGATACCTGCTGCTAAGGCTTGCCCAGCCAGCTTGGTTATTGCATCTAATTCAAATTTATCATCGAGCATTCCCAGTAGAACTAAGAACGTGCCGGCCAAGAAAATACCTTGAGCATCACGGCCAAAAGATTTTCCAACAAGTTCCAAATTACCGACGATTAAAAAGGTGGCAGACATTGATAGCCACATCGCCAATCCACCCCAACGTGGTGTTGGCACAACATGGATATCGCGCTTACGGATTTGCGCAACTGCGCCAAAATGCAGCGCCCATTTACGGACGAATGGAGTAATGATGTAACAGAGCGCAGCGGCCAGTAGCAGAGTTACTAGATATTCGCGCACCCGATCGCTTCCTTACGCTGTGTAAATTGGGAAGCGCGCAGTTAGCGTATGTACTTCAGATTTAATTGCCGCCAATGTTTTGGCATCATCCGTCTTGATCGCACGTGCAATAAATGATGCAATCGTCTTCATCTCCGCTACACCCATGCCCTGTGTTGTAGTCGCAGGAGTGCCAACGCGAATACCGCTGGTGACTCCTGGCTTCTCTGGATCGTAAGGAATCGAGTTCTTATTCATCACAATTCCGGCTAGGCCGCAACGCTCATCTGCCACTTTTCCAGTAACGCCAGTGGCACGAATATCCATAAGCGCTAAGTGAGTTTGTGTTCCGCCTGATACTGCACGCATTCCTTCTGTTTCAAGGGCCGCTGCTAAAGCTTTGGCATTAACAATTACATCCTTGGCATACTTTTGATAGGCCGGTGTAGCACATTCGGCTAGCGCAACTGCTTTGCCAGCAACTGCCGACATAATCGGACCACCTTGCATGCCCGGGAAGACTGCCTTATCAATTGCTGCTGCGTGTTCGGCCTTTGCCAAGATCATTCCGCCACGTGGCCCGCGTAAAACTTTATGAGTAGTAAATGAAACAACATCTGCAAACGGAACTGGCGATGGAATCGCATTACCGGCAACCAATCCAATAAAGTGCGCGGCATCAACCCACATAATTGCGCCTACTTCATCGCAGATGGCGCGGACCTTTTCAAAGTCGATTAGCGATGGATATGCGGTTGCACCAGAACAGATCATCTTTGGCTTCGTGCGAATAGCAATGTCACGAAGTTCGTCGTAATCAATTAGTTCATTATCCTGGCGAACTCCGTATGACTCAACGTTAAACCACTTTCCAGAGAAATTAACTGGTGATCCGTGAGTTAAGTGGCCACCGTGTGGCAGTGACATTGCAAGAACGGTGTCCCCAGGTTTAGTAAATGCTTGATAAACCGCGACGTTGGCACTGGCACCAGAGTGTGGCTGTACGTTGGCGTGCTCCGCGCCGAATAACGCTTTTGCGCGATCAATGGCAATAACTTCTGCTTTATCTACCTCTTCACATCCACCGTAATAACGTTTTCCGGGATAGCCCTCGGCATATTTATTGGAGAGAGTTGAGCCAAGTGCTGCAAGAACTGCGCGAGAAGTGAAATTTTCGGATGCGATTAATTGCAAATTTGTTTGCTGGCGCTTTAACTCAGATAACAAAACCGCTGCAATATCTGGGTCTTGTTGGCTTAGCAGCGCAAAATCAGGGCCGTAAAAAGTCTCTGAACTCATGCGCGCTAGCCTAAGCCTTACTGGTGAGAAATGTCGGGTACGAGGGCGGTAATTTCGCCCCTTGAGATTGCGCCTTCCCGCACGATCCGCTTTCTGATACCTGTGAGATCTATAACGGTACTTGCGCCACCGTTGGGAAGCACCCCAGCCGTGAAAATTGCTGCAACATCTGAATCCAAATAAGAAATAACTGCGGGATCGCTAATTGCAGCGTTTCCAACTAGTGCAGCGCTAGCGATCGCAACTGGTCCAGACTTTTTAAGAACTTCCAAAATGAATTGAGAATCAGGAACTCGCACACTGATTTGATCAAGGGTATTTCCATCACCTAAATCCCAATTTAATCCAGCTTGAGGTTTTAGATTTAATGAAAGTAAACCTGGCCAAAAATTCTGCATCAGCAGTCGAGCGTCGGTGGAAACTTCGCGAGCAATGCCATCAATGTAATCTCGATTGGCAATTGCAACTTGCGCAGCAACTCCCAGCGCATCTCCACGTAAAACGTGCATCGCGCGCACGGCATCGTGCATAAAAGCATCGGTGATTAGTGCGTAACTATGTTCTAGCGGCGCTACAATTACATAGCCATCTTTTAGAGCAGTAACAGCGGTTGCGACGTGCTCAGACAAATCGCCTTGCAAAAGATCGTGGCGTGCCATCTATTTCCTAACCGCCGAAGTCCAACGTGGACGACCAGTTAAATCTTGATGAAGTGCAATGTCAATAAAGTCGCGAGATAGCAGCGCATCGATTGCGCCACCTTGCTCTTCCGTATGTTCAATCGCCAAGACTCCCCCGCGCTTTAACAATCGCGCTGCCGCCTCAATAAATACCTTTGGCACTTCTAAGCCAGTGGCTCCACCGAAGAGTGCAATGTGGGGCTCATGTTCTGCGACATCGCGCGGCAAAGTTTGGTTATTGGGAACATACGGTGGATTTGCAATGACTACGTCGCACTTAACTCCAGGTAGAACATCCGCGACATCGCCTTCGACTACGCGCACATTTTCGGAAATCTTTGCCACGTTCTTCTTCAACCATTCAATTGCATCCGCGCTCTTTTCAACGGCAATTACTCGCGAACGTGGCGCTTCCGTTGCAATTGCCAGAGCAAGTGCGCCAGAGCCAGAACCTAAATCAATTACCGAAATCTCTCCTTCTGTTTTCTTCTCTAAATTTGCAATGTGCTTGAGCACGGCATCAACTAGTAATTCACTTTCTGGTCGCGGCACTAAAACACCTGGGCCAACTTCGATCTCTAAATGTCGAAAATAGGCGGTGCCGGTTAGGTACTGCAAAGGCTCGTGCGCTGCGCGCCGCGAAATCAACTTTGCAAAGGTATCTTCAATTACGCCAAAATCACCGAGCGCTTTTAGTGTTGCTTCCACTTTTACTGAGTTATGAAGATCCATTCGAGAGATACCCAGAACGTAGGCAAATAAATGTTCCGCATCAACTTCTTGGATATCAGATGCGGCGAGCCGTTCTTTCGCCGAACGCAACAGGGGCTTGATATCGCTCATCTTCGTAATTAATTCGTGGACGAAAGTTTCGCAGCTTTATCAGCATCAAGAAGTGCTTGAACAACATCATCTAACTCACCATTTAAAACCGCATCCAAGTTATTTGATTTGTAATTTACGCGGTGATCGCTCAGGCGATTTTCCGGATAGTTATAGGTACGAATTCGCTCTGATCGATCAACGGTGCGCACCTGGCTTTTACGTTCGGCCATTGCTGCAGCTTCTGCTTTCTCTTGCGCATCTGCCAGTAAACGAGCGCGCAAAATGCGTAGCGCTGACTCTTTATTCTGCAGCTGTGACTTTTCATTCTGGCAAGAGACCACGATTCCAGTTGGAACGTGAGTTAAACGAACCGCAGAGTCAGTGGTGTTAACTGACTGTCCGCCTGGGCCTGATGAACGGTAAACGTCTACGCGTACATCGTTCATATTTAACTCAACATCTACTTCTTCTGCTTCCGGAAGCACAAGAACTCCCGCTGCAGAGGTGTGAATTCTTCCTTGACTCTCTGTTTCCGGAACGCGTTGCACGCGATGAACTCCGCCTTCAAATTTCAATCGTGCATAAGGAGTTGTTCCGGGTTCAGGAGTTCCCTTTGATTTAATCGCCATTGAAATATCTTTGTATCCACCGAGATCCGATTCGGTCATATCGATAATTTCGACTTTCCAGTTACGCTTTTCGGCATAGCGTTGATACATACGAACTAAATCGCCAGCAAAGAGTGCGGATTCATCTCCACCAGCACCAGCTTTAACTTCAATAATTACATCGCGATCATCATTGGGATCACGTGGCAATAAGAGCTCTTCCAATTTATCTGCCGCAGCTTCAACGCTCTCTTCCATTGCAGGTATTTCAGATGCAAATGAAGGATCTTCCGCAGCCATTTCTTTCGCAGCCTCTAAATCATCTGCCGCAGATTTCCAAGCGTTAAAGCCAGCGACTACTGGGCCGAGTTGGGCATAGCGACGACCGAGTTGGCGGGCTTTGCCTTGATCTTCATGGATTGAAGGATCAGCCATCTGTTTTTCAAGTTCTTGATATTCGCGCACCATTTCGTGGGCGGATGCGAAGCGATCGTTGCTCATTTGGCTTCTCCTTTCTACTGATCAAGAAATAAAGTTCAAGGTAAAAATAAAGAGACCGCGCCGCAACCTTTACGGCTGCGATGCGGTCTCTTTAGAAAGCTACTTAGCTGCTGCTTTACCGAAACGCTCTTCGAACTTAGCGACGCGTCCACCGGTATCGAGGATGCGCTGCTTACCTGTGTAGAACGGGTGGCAGACTGAACAAACTTCAACGTAGATAGATCCGCTAGCAACAGTTGAGCGGGTTACAAACTTTTCACCGCAACCACAAGTTACTTGGGTCTCTTTATATTCTGGGTGGATCTCTGGCTTCATTCGTTTTCCTTTTCTATGTCTGGGTCCG
>CANMCL010000047.1 GCA_947496345.1 Actinomycetota bacterium | reverse complement strand
ACGAGCTTCACGACGGATACGTTGTTCCGCAGGATCTGGAACAGGGACGGCACCGATTAATCTTTTGGTGTATTCCTCGCGAGGGCTCTTCAGGATTTGATCTCGCGAACCTACCTCAACAAGGCGGCCTTCCTGCATTACTGCGATTCGGTGAGAAAGGATGTCCACGACAGCTAGATCGTGAGTGATGAAGAGACACGCAAACTTCAATTTATCTTGTAGGTCCTGCAAGAGATCTAGGAAGCGAGCCTGTACCGAAACATCAAGAGCAGAAGTTGGTTCGTCGGCAATCAATAAACTTGGGGTTAAGGCAAGTGCGCGAGCAATACCTACACGCTGACGTTGTCCACCTGAGAGTTCGTGTGGGTAGCGGTTGCGATACGACCTGGGAAGTTCAACGCTGTCGAGTAGATCTTCAACGCGTTTATCGAGCTCTTTACCTTTGGCATCTCCAGAGAGAAGTAAAGGCTCGCCAATACTTTCACCAATAGGTAGACGCGGATTTAGCGAACTTCCAGGATCCTGGAAGACAATGCCGGTGAATCTACGTATCTCGCGTAGCTCCTTTGAAGTTGGCCTCGTTATATCTCTACCGACAATTTCGATTTTGCCCGCAACTGCGGGGAGTAATCCAATAGAGGCACGACCCACAGTTGTCTTGCCTGAACCTGATTCGCCAACGAGTCCAACGATTTCACCAGGGAAAATTTCCAAATTAAAATCAGAGACCGCCCGAAAAGCAGGTACGCGACCTTTTTTAGGGTATTCGATTGATACGTTCTGTAACTTCAGAACTGGAGGCAACCCGATCAACTCGGGTAAGCGCTCCCGAACTTCAACAGAACCGAGCTTCGGTACCGCTGCAAGAAGTTGTTGCGTATATGGATGTTGTGGGCGATTAAAAATTTGATCAGATGTACCGTACTCAACGGTCAAGCCCTCTTTCATCACTAATATGTGATCGGCAAGATCTGCGACAACGCCCATGTCGTGAGTGATTAGCAAAATTGCGGAATTCAATTTATCGCGAAGCCCGCGAATTAAATCAAGAATCTCAGCCTGCACTGTCACGTCAAGGGCGGTCGTTGGTTCATCTGCAACGAGCAAACCGGGATCGCAAGCAAGAGATTGCGCGATCATTGCGCGTTGTCGCTGGCCACCGGAGAGTTGGTGAGGGTACTTATCAAAAGATGCATCAGGGCTAGGGATCTCAACCATTGCGAGCAGTTCGATAGCGCGCACTTTAGCTTCTTGTGGACCCATATCGAAGTGAGTGCGAAGTGTTTCAACAATTTGGAAGCCAATCGTGTAAACCGGGTTAAGCGCGGTCATCGGTTCTTGGAAGATGTAGGCAACATCGCGACCACGTGTCTTTCGAAGCACGGATTTACTAGCCCCGACCATTTCTTCGCCTTTGATCTTTACACTCCCCGAAACACGGGCATTTGACGCCAATAGATCCATGAGACCCATAGCAATTGAAGTCTTTCCAGAACCAGATTCACCGACAATGGCAAGAACTTTCCCGGCCTGTACATCGAAATTCATATCGATTGCAGCCGGATACCACACACCCTCTACCCAGAAGTCAATATTGAAATTTGATACGTGAAGAACTGGCTGATTTGTTATGCTCATTTTCTTTCTCCTGCAATACTTAGATTATGAATGAAACCTTCAGGCCGCGCAGTAATTTCGCCTGGGCCGGCGTCTCCATGGTTTTGATAACTCTTTCTGGAATCAATAGCCTCTGGGTTGGCACTAATTCGACACAAACATTCTTCGAACTTTTGCTTTGTTTCATCTTCGGAGGAATTGTCTACCTTATTTGGCTTAGGCCGAAACTCGTTTTGAGAGAGGATGTAATCGAAGTTATCAATCCGCTTAGTTCCAAGTTGATTCCGTATCGAGACGTTTTGGATCTGGAAACTAAATGGAGCCTCGCCATCATTCACTCTGGTGGAAAAACCAGGGTTTGGGTGGCTCCAGCCACTGGCAAACAAAGATGGATTGCCGAAAAAAAGTTTGGATGGTACGGCGGAGGGCTTCCGCTTAGTGAATCCAAAAGTTACGGCATGGAATCTATGAGCGCGAGTCTTGACAGCGTAAGTGGACAAGCTGCCTTCCTTATCCGTGAGCGGATGAAGAGAACCCATTAGCCTTTAACTCTATTCATTTCTTTGGCCAGTTTCCGTTCCTTGTTGGAAATGTGCCTGCGTTGTCTTGGGTCGAAAGCATCACGTAGTCCATCGCCGATGAAGTTAACGCATAAAGCAATCGAGACAATGAGTGCGCCCGGCCACCAGAAAAGCCAAGGGCTAATGCCAAAACTTCCCTGATACTGGCTGATTAGTAATCCTAGGGATACATCTGGCGCTCTAACTCCAAAGCCAAGATAGCTCAAGGAAGTTTCGGCGAGAATCGCACCGGACATCAATAGCGTTCCAACAACAACAATGATTCCTACTGCATTAGGGAGAATATGTTTGAAAATAATCCGCCTATCCGAAGCTCCAGCCACTCTAGCGGCGTCTACAAACTCACGCTCTCGGAGAGTGAGGAACTCAGTTCTAACGAATCGAGCCAGGCCCATCCAAGCGAAGAAGCCAAGCATTAATGCAAGTGGAACTATTCCTAGATTACCGAATTTGAATCCAATCACTGCTCCGACAACAATCGTTGGGGTAACCAGGAACATATCTGTCAAGCGCATCAAAATCGAATCCACAATGCCGCCAAAGAATCCCGCGATTGCACCGACGATCGTACCGATTAATATTCCAAGGAAACTTACGATAACCATAACCATGATCGACTGCTGTGCGCCTCGTGTCACCAGTGCGAAATAATCTGTTCCGATTGCATCTGTCCCGAAAGGATGATTTCCAAATTTAACCCCGTCGCCATCCAGGAAAGTGGGAGCAAGATCTAGTGTCGGGCAACCGGTTACTCCACCGTTGCACATACTAGCGATGGCGCCTTCAGGATCGATATCAGATATCGAATAGGGCCACCAACCGGGCAATCTAAATGAAAAACTACCAAAGCCGACGCGAATACCTGTGGCTGTAAAGACGATCAGAATAATTGATATCAAAGTAAAAACGGATGCCATAGCCGCCTTGTGCTTAACAAATCTTTTAATAATGATCTGTCGTTGGTTTAACCCTTCAGTTTCGCGGTCAACTATTGGGTTTGAATTCTCTCCAGAAGAAGAGTCAAGGTCCACATTATTGTTCTTCATTTCAACCTAGTTCCTAATTCTAATTCTAGGATCGACCACACCGTAGAGAAGATCCGCTACAAAGTTGGCTATTACGGTTAATGAGGCGGTCAAGACAAAAACACCCATAAATAGATTCATGTCGTACCCCCGAAGCGCATCGTTAAATAATTGACCCATGCCTTTCCAGGCAAAGACACCCTCGGTAATGATTGCTCCGCCCAAGAGTCCCGCAAAGTCATTTACCAAAATTGTTGTTAGAGGTAACATCGCATTTCTCATTCCGTGACGAACGATTACAGTGCGTTCGCTTAAGCCTTTAGCTCTTGCGGTGCGGATGTAATCCATGTTCAAGACCTCAAGAAGACTGCCACGTGAAAATCTCACATATCCGGCAAATGAGATTAGCGTTAGCGCAAGAGTTGGTAGCACCAAGTGAACTACGGTATCCAATCCGTTAATCCAGAAATTTCCGAGTTGTTCTGGAGTAAGAAGATCATTTGCTTGCCCCAAGGTTGGAATAGGACGCCCTCCGACGGCATCGGAATTCATATACTCAGAAAATTCACTCATAAATCGATCCACAATAATTGGTACAGTGGAAATTAGTGCGGTGAAAATTCCAACCCGAATATAAACGCGGCGATCTATTGAACTAACTAGGTATCCAATTGCTACTCCTGCAGAGATCGTAATCGCGAATACTGCAAGAACATTCAGGATTGAGGCAGTTTCCGTCATAAGCGATTGAAGTGGGTAGTACAAGATGGCAACAGCAATTGCGGTTGCAAATCCAGCGATTCGCCCCTTCTTGCTATCCAGCCCGGAGATGAGTTGAATTGCAATTGCCGCGCCAGAAAGAGATAGAAGAGTGACACCAAATATTCCAAGAGCGGGGTTAATAAACCAATTTGTCGCACTCATAAAGGTGAGCACGCTGCCAGCGATGACTGCGCCGCCCGCAAGAACCGATAGAAATTGTTTTCTTGTACCGCCTGCAAAACCAGCCATGATGAAGCCCAAAATCAACGAGCTGATGAAGATCGTAAGAGGCGGAATTTTCGGGTCTACTAAGAAATCGTTAAATTGAATCGCCATGAATTCTTTTAGTAATACAGCAACCCAAAAAATTGGAAGTGAGAATAGAAGGAAAGAAGCAAAGGTCATTACGTAGTCAAAACGGCTGTACTGACGAATAGCGGTAATCATTCCAACGGAGATTCCGAAGATGATCGCTAGGAAAGTTGCGGTGATGACAAGCTTGATAGTTACTGGGATTGCCTGGGCGAGCACTTCAGTCACTGGGATATTGCCGCGCGTTACACCCATATCAAAATTGCCCCATAAACCGGCAACAATTCCACGAAGCCACGAGAAGTAACGAATCGGTGGAGGGACATCAAGTTGAAGATCTCTAATCATTTTCGTCTTAAGGAAATCTTTATTTATCTCGGTACTTTCCCCGAAAACCGAAAGTGGGTTTGAAGAATATGCTTGTAAATTATAAGCAAGAAAACTAGCGCCAAAAACGATAACAAACATCATTCCTAAACGTCGAGCCACATACTGTAACAAAGTATCACCCTGACTGCGGATAAACCGCTGACGATTATCGTTTTAAATATTGTTTCAAATTACACAGGAGTTTAGCTCCGAAAAAACCGAGGTGCCGTTGGCGGCACCTCGGTTTTTTTCAGTAACTAGATGTAGCTATCGGTTAGTAAGACCACTCAAAGTAGTTCCAAGTGATGTTATTTCCGAGCGGTGCTGGCTTTATATTCTTGATTTCCTTATTCCAGGCCGAAATGACTGGATTGACATACAAAGGCAGCGTCCAGTTATTTCGGACGACCATTTTGTCCGCAATTACACGTCTGGCTGAAAGTTGCTTTGGAGTAAGGACGTCGCTTTGTATGCTAGTCAAGATTTTATCAAGGGCTGGATCGCTCCAACCATTGTTGTTATTTCCGCCATCGGTTTTGAAGACGGATACTCCGTTTGCTTGGCTAAGTGAACCAAGACCGAGTCCATACATCGCAACATCAAATTCAGCGAGTTCAATGTCGTCGAAGAAGGTTAGATCTCTTGGGGTATCTGTAACATCAAATCCTGCCTTCTTAGTCTCAGCAATGATCAACTTCGCCATGTTGTTGCGAGTTGAGTTGTTGTAGTGAACGAACTTCAACTTAACCTGTGGATTTGTTGCAGAAGCAGTTGGGTAGTACTTCTTCACAATCGCCAATGCTTTTGCGGTGCGCTCAGCCTGTGTTCCAGTACTAAACAGTTTTACGCCAGATGCAGCGGTGATTGCTTTGTATGCAGGAGATCCTTGGAATTCAAACTCTGTATCCAAAGGTACTGCATTTGATTGGATCGGCTTGATTAAGACATCGACCATCTGCTCACGCGGAGTAGCAAGCAAGAATGCCTTACGGAGATCCCTGGCTTTAGCACTGTTTCCTGCAAATGGACCAGTGTATTTATCTGTCTTTCCTTGCATAGCATCAGTGCGAAGACGAATATGTGAATAGCCGCCTCCAGCTTTGATGAGAGTTGTTACGTTTGGAAGAGCTTCGAGAACAACCTTGTCAGCTGCAGTTGCAGTGGTGTTGTAATAAACATCGATATCGCCATTGCGCAGCGCTTGAACAGATGCTGTGTTGTCGGTGATGATCTTGATTACCACTGTTTTGATTGGGTTCGTCTTTGCCATCTCTGGACCCGATGAGTACTTATCGTTACGTACGAGAACCATTGAATCACCTAGAGTGAACTTTGAAACGATGAAGCCACCATTAGAGATAAGAAGTAGATCATTCGTAGAGGCATCAACTTTAGTGATGTTGTATCCATCACTCCAAACCTTACCCATCGCCTTTAGGTGAGCAGTGCTCTTTGAATTAAATGCATCTAGGAATTTTTCCTTGGCTGCTGCATTAACAGAGGCAGACTGCAACCCCTTCTTACCATCAGCAAGAAGTGATAGCGCGTGAACTGGACTTGGTCCAGGTGCAAGCAACTCCCAATCTGGTAGAGGCTTGTCGAATTTAACTGTCAATTTCATGTTGTCCGCACTAAGCGTTGGCAAACCAACAACGTGCAGACCATATGTTGATCCGTAGCCTGCGCTATCGAATGATGGAGTTACGTCACCGGTTGGATCTCCGAGACCCGCAGTCTTAGAGTATTCCTCTGAGGCAACGACGTGCGAGAGAAGTAAGTCAACTGCATCGATTGGTGTGCCATCAGACCATTCCTGGCCCTTTGCAACTGTGTACTCGATGCGGAAGTCTGTCGGTGCCTTCTTAACAATCTTCATTGTTCCAAATTTGGTATTCATGACCAAAGTTGGTTTGTCGTCGTAGTAAGTGAAGCCCATGCCAGTTAGCGAACCAGGCAACGCGTTGTAAGCCGTATTTCCTGAGGTCGTACTGGAGTTCAAAGATGTGATGTCTGCACCTGAAAGCAGAGTCACTGTCGAGCTAGTTGCAGCCTGCGCTGGGGTGAGCGCACCTACAGAGAATGCACCGGCAAGAAGCGCTGATGACGCCACAGTTGCCAAGGCACGTAAT
>CANMCL010000046.1 GCA_947496345.1 Actinomycetota bacterium | reverse complement strand
TTGAAGATTTCCAGAAAGGTAAACTCGGTTCAATCCCTGCGATTTATAAGGAAGATGCCAAGCGTCCGCTGAACCGCACCGGCAAATTGGGCGGCGATGTTCTGGACGTTCATAACGCTCCAACTGACCTACAAGAGAGTTAAATTTCCGCGTTAGAATGCGCTTATGAATCCGCAGAAGGTACTTCTCTATTATGGCTTCACACCCATAAATGATCCTGTCGCGGTTCAACTCTGGCAGAAAAATCTCTGCGAAACTCTAAATCTAAAGGGACGCATTTTAATTTCCCCAACTGGAATCAATGGCACCGTCGGTGGCGATATAGATGACCTTCGCAAATATGTGAAGAACACCAAGAAGTACCCAGGCTTTAAGAAGATTGCTTTTAAGTGGTCGCAAGGCACTGGAGATGAATTCCCAAGACTTTACGTTGCAGTCAAGAACGAGCTTGTGGCATTTGATAATCCAGATGAAATCAAAGTAAATGAAACAGGTGTTATCGGCGGCGGAACACATCTGCGCCCAGAGCAAGTTCACGAATTAGTTGAAGCGCGTGGTGACGAGGTTGTCTTCTTCGATGGCCGTAATCAAAGCGAAGCCAAGATCGGCAAGTTTAAAAATGCGATTGTCCCTGATGTAGATACTTCACGTGATTTCGTGCGCGAGATTGAAAGTGGCAAATACGATCACTTGAAAGAGAAGCCAGTTGTCACATATTGCACTGGTGGAATTCGTTGTGAAATCTTGTCGGTCGTGATGAAGAACCGTGGCTTTAAAGAGGTTTATCAAATGGATGGCGGCATCGTTAAGTACGGAGAAAAATTTGGTGATGACGGTCTTTGGGAAGGTTCGCTCTATACCTTTGATTCTCGTATGGCGATCGATTTCTCAACTAAAACCAAGGTCATTGGCGAGTGCGAAATCTGCCAATCGCCTAGCAAGATCTTCCGCAATTGCCGGACCAAAACCTGTCACGAGCTAATTTTGCTCTGCGATTCTTGCAATGATCTGCCAGCGAACACAAAATGCACGCACGATAAATCTAAAGTGCGCGATACCGAGATGGTTGGTTAGCACTTAACTACAAAGCTTTAAGCGCGCTAACAACTTTTGTAAGAGATGCCTTGGCATCACCAAAGAGCAACATTGTCTTTGGATCATAAAGAAGTTCATTCTCGATACCCGCAAAACCTGGGCGCATTGACCGCTTTAGGAAGATCACGTTAGAAGCATTTGATACTTCCAAGATTGGCATTCCATAAATTGGGCAACCAGGTGTGGTCTTTGCTGCTGGGTTTACGACGTCATTTGCACCGATAACAATTGCAACATCTGTCTGACCGAATGTTGGATTTACTTCATCCATTTCGGCTAATTGATCATAAGGAACGTTTGCTTCGGCGAGAAGAACGTTCATATGGCCAGGCATACGACCGGCAACTGGGTGAATTCCGTAGGCAACATCGATACCTTTTGAAAGCATCAAATCTGCAAGTTCGCGCACGGTGTGCTGTGCTTGCGCAACTGCAAGTCCGAAACCAGGAACGATCACTACGCGACGTGCGTAGTTAAGGAGAATTGCAACGTCATCTGGTGAACCAGAACGCACTGGGCGTTCTTCGCCAGCTGCTGCAACATCTTGTGGCTTAGCGGTAAATGCGCCAAACAAAGTTCCAAATAGCGAACGTCCCATCGCCTCTGCCATCAAACGCGTCAAGATTGTTCCAGATGCACCAACAAGTGTTCCGGCGATGATCAAGAGCGTTGAGTTAAGTACATAACCACTAGCCGCAACTGTTAGACCAGTAAAGGCGTTAAGTAATGAGATAACGATCGGTACATCTGCGCCACCAACCGGCAGAACGAACAAGATACCGAATAACAATGAGAGCGCAGCAAGGACCAAAAGCGGTGTTGTACCAAGTGCGGTAACTACCCAACCGGATACCCCAAGTACTGCCGCGAGAGTTCCTGCGATTACAAAGCGGCCGCCCGGAAACACAACTGGACGAGTAGTCATTAGCTCTTGCAACTTCATAAAGGTGATGATCGAACCGCTGAAAGATACGCAGCCAACCACAACGGTAAAGACGGTGAAGATTACTTCTGCTGTTGTTGCATCGCTTCCTAAGTTCAAATACTCAACGATTGCAACGAGTGCAGCTGCGCCACCACCAACGCCATTAAACAGTGCAACAAGTTGTGGCATCTGAGTCATCTGGACTTTTCGTGCCGCGGGTACGCCAATGATCAAACCGACTGCGATTGCACCAATAATCCACCAAAAGTTGTGGAGCGGAAGCGAATGCGCCGCTGAACCGTCACGTGGGGGAGTTACATAAAGGAAGACAACTAGCGTTGCAAGTGTCGCACCAAATGCACCAATTAAATTTCCGCGACGAGCGGTCTTCGGATGAGATAAACCTTTGAGAGCGAGAATGAAGCAGACACCGGCAGCAAGTCCGATTAAGTCATACAGAGTGCTGCTCATTGATCTGCTCCCTTCTTCTTACCTTTAAACATTTCGAGCATGCGATCGGTAACAACAAAGCCGCCGACCATATTTATTGTGGCGAGAACAATGGCGGCAAGGGAAAGACCAAGCTCGAGATTTGTTTTGCTGTGATCGGCAACGATGATTGCGCCAACCAAAATAACGCCGTGGATCGCATTTGCACCAGACATAAGTGGTGTGTGCAACGTTGAGGAGACTTTAGAAACAACTTCAAAACCCACAAATACTGCGAGAACGAAGATGGAGACGATCGCCATTGCTTCCATTATTTGGCTCCTCCTGCACTTGGGTCGCGACGTTGGCCAGCATGTGTGACCGCCGAAGCGTTGATGATTTCATCTGCAAAATCTAGGTTTAGCGCAACTGGTGCACCATCTTTAGAGGGCGTTGTAAGGAGAGTAAGTAGGTTTACAACGTTACGTGAATACAAGCTTGATGCGTGGAATGGCAATTGGCTGGGCACATCTTTGCCACCCCAAATGCGAACACCGCCGGCGGTAACAACAACTTCACCTGGCTTTGATCCTTCAACGTTGCCGCCAGTTTCAGCAGCAAGGTCAACAATCACGGTGCCTGGTTCCATCGAATCGATCATTGCTTGTGTCATCAAACGTGGTGCGGTGCGGCCCGGAACTGCTGCGGTTGTAATAACCACATGTGATTTTGCAATGTAAGGAGTTAAGAGTTCGCGTTGTTTTGCAGCGCGCTCTTCAGTCATCTCGCGTGCATAACCACCTGCGCCCTCGAGTGATTCAAGTTCTAGTTCAATAAATGTTGCACCCATTGATTTAACTTCATCTGCTGAAGATGGGCGAACATCGTATGCCGAAACCACAGCGCCTAAACGTCGCGCAGTTGCAATGGCTTGCAGTCCTGCAACGCCTGCGCCGAGTACCAAAACCTGTGCTGGAGTAACTGTTCCGGCCGCTGTCATCAATAGCGGGAAGAAACGTGGTGACATTTCCGCGCCGACTAATACCGCGCGATATCCCGCGCAAAGTGCCTGCGAAGTTAAGGCATCCATTGATTGCGCACGGGAGATACGCGGAACAAGTTCAAGTGAGAAAGCGGTTGCTTGCGCCTTAACCGCCGCTTCAATTGAATCAACCGCGGTGACAGTAGAAAGGAATGAAATTGTTGCTGCGCCTTTTTTCAAGGTTGCCATCTGTGCTGGCGTCAGCGGCTGAACCGAAAGCACGATATCTGCGCTGGCGATCACATCGCCTTTAACAATGCTGGCACCTGCTGCTGCATAAGCAGCATCGGTTCCTTGTGAATTATCACCGGCGCCAGATTCAATTACAACTTCATAACCAAGGCGGGTTAACTTATTGATGATGTCGGGAACAAGCGCAACGCGCTTTTCACCTTCTTTACGCTCTAATGGGACGGCTACACGCATAGACGAACCTTACTTGCAGAATTAATTCCCTGCGAGTTCACCACGAGTGAGGTGATACAGGAGCGCTTGAATAGTTGTGCGGCGGTGATAAGCCTCGCGCCAGATTACAGATTTCGGCCCATCGATCACGGAGGCGGCCACTTCTTCGCCTCGATGCGCTGGCAGGCAGTGCATAAATATGGAATCACTTGTAGTTAGTGACATTAAGGCGTCGGTAATTGCAAAAGGTGCCAGCACTTTAATTTTCTCGGCGCGCTCTGACTCGGGATCTCCCATAGACATCCAGACATCTGTGTAGAGCGCGCTCGCATCTTTCGCGGCAGCTTCTGGATCATTTGTTACTTCAATGGTTGCACCAGTCTTCTTTGCAATCGCTTGCGCTTTCGCAATGACATCAGAATTTGGTGACCATTTACCAGATGGAGTTGCTGCAACCACGTGCGCTCCCATTATTGCGCCCATAGTTAACCAAGCATGCGACATATTATTGCCGTCACCTAAGTAAACAAATTTACGGTCCTTAACATCGCTGCCAAATGTTTCGCGAATTGTTAACCAATCAGCCAGCAATTGAGTTGGATGATCATCATCAGTTAAAGCGTTTATCACCGGAATTGATGCGCTTGCACCGAGCTCGTCAACATCGGATTGTGCAAAAGTACGAATAATTAAAGCCTCACAGTAACCGCTAATAATTCTCGCAGTATCGGCAATTGTTTCACCGCGACCAAGTTGTAACTCGTCGCCTCTAATAAAAATTGGAGTACCGCCAAGATGAGCAACTGCGGTCTCTGATGAAAGTCTGGTACGAGTTGAAGGCTTAGTCATATAAATTGCAACGCTTTTGTGAGCTAACGCATCTTTGGAGCGCAATGGATTCTTCGCAAAGTCGGCCGCGGTATCGAGAAGCAAATCGACATCAGCGCGCGATAAATCAGCGGTGCGTAGCAAGTCCTTCATCTTCAAATTCTACCTGCAACCACTATCCTTTCGGGCATGGGTATTTTTCGTAAAAACTCTCCTGGTTTAGAAGGAGATACCGACCTACTTACCCGCCCGGAATTACAAGATGACGATGGTGGGCATGATCGCTTCTCCCATTATGTGAAGAAAGAAAAGGTCGTTGAATCTGCAGTGACCGGCAAATCGGTACGAGCTCTATGTGGCAAGAAGTGGATCCCATCGCGTGATCCTGAGAAATATCCAGTCTGCCCAGTGTGTAAAGAAATCTATGACGGACTCAAAAATAAAACGCCTAAAAAATAGAAAATCTCTAACTGCATCTGTGGCTTTATTTGCCATTCTATTAACTCTATTTACATCCAACCCTGCAAGCAGTGCAAACCAACCGCGGAAAATTCTGACTGGTTGGATCCCTTACTGGTCAATTAAAACCTCGCTTCCAGCAGTTGTAAATAACGCTGATCTCATAAAGGAAGTTATGCCGTTTTGGTATACCTTAAAATACAATTCACAAGCGAAAGCGACATTTGTTTCAGATTTATATGCTCCAGCAAATCCGAGTGTGCCCATTGCAAATCCACTTGCAACGCTGCGCAGTGCAGGTTTTCAGATAATTCCAACAATTACTGATGGTACGGATAAATTGGTTCTCTCGAACTTATTAGCAACTGCAGCTAATCGCACAAAGATTTCACAGACTATTTCTGATTTTGTAGTGAAGAATAACTTTGACGGAATTGATCTAGATTTTGAAGGCTTTGCATTCGTTGATGGAAGTAAAACGTGGGCAAAAACCGCCCCACTTTGGGCGGCTTTTGTTAAAGAACTCTCCATACTTTTGCGCGCCAATAAGAAATTGTTATCTGTTTCAACGCCTTATAACTTTAATCCCGCTGAAAGGCAGAAGGGCTACACCGTTTATGCCTGGCCCCAAATTGCACCCTACATAGATCGTTTAAGAATTATGACTTACGACTATTCAGTTGCAAAGGTGGGACCAATCGGCCCGATTGCGTGGACCGAAAAAACAGTTGCATATGCCACTTCCATAATGCCGGCATCAAAAGTTTATGTTGGCGTTGCAGGCTTTGGTCGAGATTGGGTAACAAAAGTAGAAGGAGTGTGTCCAGCACCCTTCGCCAAAGCAATTAAAGCCGGTGCTAAAGCTGCGACATTTGTAATGCGCGATGCCGCCTCCCTTGCTGCTAGCTACAACACAACCCCAGTGTTTGATACAAAAAATGGCGAAGCAACCTTCACATACACAAAGTCATATGAAGGAACCACTGCCGCCGGTCTCTCAACCGTTTGTACTGCAACACGAACTGCTTGGTATCAAAATGCGCAGAGTTATAAAATGCGCGCCGATTTAGTTGCAAAATACAAGCTTGGTGGAATGACCGCTTGGACTCTTGGCATGGAAGAGCCGTTAGCGATGGATTCGGTCCGCCAAACCGCGATAAACATTGCACCTGCAAAGGTGTTGAGCACGTTAACGACAGATAAAACATCTTCACTTTATGCGCGCGCTATTAATTTGACTGGATTAGTAACGCTGGAAGACACCACTCCAGTACCAGCGTTACTGGTTCGCATAGAAGGCAAGAGCGCTAGCGATGCTGCGTGGCGCTTACTTGGAACGGTAAACACAGGTGCTGATGGCAAATTTGCAGTCCCAATTTTATTTGGTAAACCAACCAGCGTTCGAATAACAACTGAAGGAACGTGGGAGCGTGCTGAATCGGTAAGTAATGAGATAGCAATTCAAATTGATCGAACAATGTCGTTAAGCGCGCCAGCAACAATGAAGAGTGGAGCGCCGTTTGCAATCTCGGGTGTAGTACGCCCAAGAAGTGCCGGAGCGACAGTCTCGTTGATGAAGTACACCGCTGGCGCTTGGAAGAGCGTTGCAACTGCAACTACTGATGAACAAGGTGGATTTACCTTCT
>CANMCL010000045.1 GCA_947496345.1 Actinomycetota bacterium | reverse complement strand
TGGCATCCTTAGAAGCTGCCTCGCTTCCAGAAATAAAAGAGAGCGAAGAGATTTTGAAAGGGATAACTTTTTCAGCACTGCCAGGCACCGTAACCGCACTGGTTGGACCATCAGGAGCTGGGAAAACAACGATAAGCGCACTATTGCCGCGACTATACGATGTTACTTCGGGATCAATAAAGGTCGATGGCGTTGATCTACGGGATTTGAAATTGACGTCTCTGCGCGATTCAATCGGCGTCGTAATGCAAGATTCTCATCTATTTCATGACACGATCAGCGCCAATTTACGTTATGCAAAGTCGAACGCGACAATCGATGAGATGAAAGCGGCGTGTCAGGCGGCGCAGATTTGGGATTTAATCACATCCCTTCCTAATGGACTGGAAACGATGGTTGGAGAACGCGGTCATCGCCTTTCCGGGGGAGAGAAGCAACGCCTAGCAATTGCAAGATTGCTATTGAAATCACCAAGTATCGTGATACTTGATGAAGCAACGGCACATCTGGATTCCGAGAATGAAGAGTTGGTGCAGAGCGCTTTGGCTAGCGCGCTACAAGGACGCACCAGCATCGTCATCGCACACCGTTTAAGTACGGTCATGAGCGCGGATCAGATAATTGTTTTGGAGAATGGCTTGATCCGCGAACGCGGAAAGCATGAAGAGCTAGTTAGAGCTGGTGGACTCTATTCGGAGCTCTTTGCGCGTCAGGATCTGACCACGTCTAATTAAGATTCGTCCGTAAACAAAAAGTCCCGCGAAGAAAACCCACTGCAAGGAATAAGCCAAGTGCGGTCCATCGCTAAGTTCCGGAACTTGTGCAGGTGCTTTCGGGGTTAATGAATTTGCTGAACCGCTGATGAGATCTAGATAAAATCCCTCGCTTGCAAATCCACTTTGCACATTTAACTTTGAGATCATTCCTGCACCAGAATTCGGCAATGCGAAAAATGCACCCACTGGCAGAGATCTATCCAATCTAACTCGACCCACAATAGAAACTTGCTCTTCGGGAACTGCGGTTATTTCGGGGGCGGTCCGGGCATCTTTACCTGCTTTTACCCAGCCGCGGTCAACCCATATAAATCTGCCATCTGATAATTCAAATCGGGTCAAGACTTCGTAGCCATAGACACCTTCGAAGTATCTATTCTTCAAGAGAATTTGTTGCGAGGATTTGAAAGAACCTGATGTTCTAACAGTTCGCCATTCGTATTCTGATACATCCACGGATTTCCCAGATGTGATCTCAGTGATATCTAAAGCGGGCAAGGTCAACTGAGATTCAATCTGGGAGTTGCGATCTTGGCGGTCGATTCCACGTTGGAACTGCCATTGCGCGGCCCAAAGACAAAGCGCGACTAGGAGAAGAGCGAACAGAGATTTAAAAATAGCCAGCGGCTCACGAACTTTGACTGGCTTATCTGACATATGTGAAGTCTAGCGAACAGTTTTTACTCTAAAGACTTCGCTTTATCACTCACAAGAGATTCCCCGGGGGCAAAACTTTCGCGCCCGGCATTAGCAACAACAACAGCAATGTAAGGAAGAGTCACTGCTCCTAGCAAAGCAAACCAACGATAAGGACTTGGCAAAATCACAGTAAGTAAGAAGCAGGCGGTGCGAATCATCATTGAGATGAAGTAACGGCGTTGACGTCCGGCTTGATCACGAGTTAGAGATGCGGGAGCAGCGGTGATGTCATAAACAGGTGCCCCAGGCTTTTTTACCCGCTTCTTTCTAAAGATTCCAGCCATGAGATAAGACTATGGGGCGTAAAGGCAAGGCGCGAGGTGGAAATGCTGGTTACGCATAGGTAGCAGGGTAAGTTTTGCCATATGTCAGAAGATCTTTCTTCACTCGCCCTTGTTACCGGTGGAAACCGTGGAATCGGTTTAGCGATTGCGCAATCGTTAGCTAAGGCCGGCCATCGCGTGGTCATCACCTACAGAACTGGTGATTCACCGACAGATTTTCTCGCCGTGAAGATGGATGTGACTTCCACAGAAAGCGTGGAGGCAGCTTTTGCTGAAATAGAAGAAAAATGGGGAACGCCAGAAGTCGTCGTGGCAAACGCAGGAATCACCAAAGATGCTCTGGTTCTGCGGATGAGTGATAATGATTTTGAAGATGTCATCAATGCGAATTTAACAGGTGCATTTCGCGTCGCTCGTCGTGCGACAAAAGGTTTACTAAAGTTAAAGCGTGGTCGATTAATCTTTATCGGCTCCGTTGTTGGGGGAGTTGGCGCTGGTGGCCAAGTTAATTATGCGGCAAGCAAATCTGGGTTACTAGGAATGGCGCGCTCATTTGCGCGCGAACTGGGCTCACGCGGAATCACAGCCAATGTAGTCGCCCCTGGTTTTGTGGAAACGGATATGACTGCAACTCTGGATGAGAAACGTCGCGAGGAAATTGCAAAATCAGTGCCGCTAGGAAGATTTTCTACCGCTGATGAGATAGCGAATGTGGTGACATTTGTTGCATCTCGTGAAGCTGGCTACATTACCGGAGCACTGATACCAGTTGATGGTGGATTAGGGATGGGTCATTGAAATGGGAATTTTACAAGGAAAAAATATTCTGGTTACAGGAGTACTGACCGATAGTTCCATCGCCTTTCATATCGCAAAGCTTGCGCAAGAAGAAGGCGCAACCGTCCTACTTTCATCGTACGGACGTGTCATGAGTTTGACCACACGTATCTCCGGACGCCTTCCGCAAGCAGCACCGGTCATTGAGTTAGATGTAACAAATCAAGAACATCTAGATGCCCTCGCCGGCCGAGTTCGTGAACATGTTTCGCATTTGGATGGCGTTGTTCATTCAATCGGCTTCGCACCCGAGGCGGCACTTGGTGGAAATTTCTTGAATACCGCTTGGGAAGATGTTGCAACAGCAGTGCACGTCTCGGCGTATTCACTTAAATCTTTGACTATGGCAACTCGTTCACTTTTCAATGGTGGCGGATCTGTTGTCGGATTAGATTTTGATGCAACTGTTGCTTGGCCGAAGTATGACTGGATGGGCGTAGCCAAGGCAGCCCTGGAATCAACTTCTAGGTATTTAGCGCGTGATTTAGGTGCCGAAAATATTCGAGTAAATCTGGTAGCCGCCGGCCCAATTCGTACGATGGCAGCAAAGTCGATTCCTGGATTCGACGAATTTGAGAAAGTTTGGAATGAACGGTCTCCGTTGGAATGGGATGTAACCGATCCAGTGCCAGCGGCAAAGGCAGCTGTTGCGCTGCTTTCTGACTGGTTCCCAAAAACATCTGCCGAGATTATCCACGTTGATGGTGGGCTTCATGCGATGGGTGCATAGAAAGAATATTTTTTTCTTAGTAACAGTTCTTATACCCGCTCTTTGCGGCTCGATCCTTTTTCTTTCGAATACATCCGCTCGTAAATCTCAAGGCGTGGTGATTGTGATTCAACCCAAAGCTAGGATTTTTTGTTTCAACGTTAATGATTTAACAACCTTGATTACGACGGATCTCGTCTGCCCAACAACTCACATTTTTTTGGGGGATGGACCCTTAACAGAGAGCGTAACGGCGGATGGTTTAGTGAGCCAGGTTCATCCGCTGCTACTTACCCGCTTTAACACTGCAGCAGCATTTGCAAAGGCTGATGATGTAAAACTATTTATTACATCTGGTTTTCGATCTCTCAATCGACAGGCTTTTCTATTCAAGAGAGAAGTTGAGATTCGTGGAAGCGAGAGTGAGGCAGCAAAGTGGGTGCTTCCACCTGAGTATTCGCATCACCCACGCGGACTTGCTATTGATGTGAATTATCCGGGCGATAAATTAGGGGCGCTTTGGCTAGAAAAGAATGGCTCACGGTTTGGTCTCTGTCGGGTGTACGCAAATGAATGGTGGCATTTTGAAGGAGTCATAGCGCCCGGACAGGTATGTCCGCCCTTAGCGCCCAACGCTCTCGTAGATCTGAAGTAGCCTGAGCACGATTTCCGGAACAGGTACCTCCTCGGGTACTCTTAGGGCAGACCAGTGGCCTTGGCTACTGCAAGAGGAGCTCACCGCTCCCACCTTCTCGGCCTACAAATGTAGAGCTGGCTGGTTTGTCGAAAGTAGTCCGCCTACTGGCGTTCTTAACTTTCCTTAGCGGTGCGCGATTTTTGCGATAAGCCTGGCTACCTAAGTCATAAGACAAGTAGCAGACCAACTAAGGAGAACAAATCACAACTGAACCGCGCATTAATGACCGTATCCGCACACCCCAAATTCGTCTCATCGGACATACCGGAGAGCAAGTTGGAGTTGTAGATATCGAGACGGCGCTACAGATGGCAGATGAAATCGGTTTAGATCTCGTAGAGATCGCACCAGATGCAACTCCACCTGTATGCAAAATCATGGACTTCGGTAAGTACAAATATGAAGTAGCCCAGAAGGCCCGTGAAGCTCGTCAGAACCAGACCCACATTGTGGTGAAGGAAGTGCGATTGACACCAAAGATTGAGAATCACGATTACGAAACCAAACGTAACGCAATCGTGAAATTTCTTAAGGGTGGCGACAAGGTAAAGATCACGATGAAATTCCGCGGACGCGAACAAACTCGCCCCGAACTTGGTTACAAGCTATTGCAGCGTCTTGCAGAAGATGTTGCAGAAGTTGCTTTTGTCGAGTTCGCCCCAAAGCAAGAGGGACGAAATATGACGATGGTGCTCGGTCCAACGAAGAAGAAGACCGAAGCTGTAGCAGAACAGAAGGCGGCGCGAGCTGCTAAGGAAAAGGAAGCAGCGCAAGCTGCCGCCGCAGAAGACAAATAGCTTTAATAACACGACGAAGTACAGGAGAAGATAGATGCCAAAGATGAAGACCCACAGTGGTGCGAAGAAGACTTTTCGCGTCACCGGATCAGGAAAGATCATGCACGAGCGTGCCGGCAAGCGCCACCTTTTGGAGCGTAAGTCATCTCGCGTAACTCGTCGTCTAAGTACTGAGCAATCAGCAAAGCCAACCGTAACTATGACAGCCAAGCGCATGCTTGGTCTTAAGTAAGGAGTGTGAATTAAATGAGAGTAAAACGTGGAGTTCACGCTGCTAAGAAGCGTCGCACAACCCTAGAACGCGCCAGCGGATACCGTGGGCAACGTTCCCGTCTTTTCACAAAGGCGAAGGAACAAGTTACTCACTCAATGGTCTATGCCTTCAACGATCGTAAAGATAAGAAAGGCGATTTCCGTCAACTTTGGATTCAGCGCATCAATGCTGCTGCTCGCGAAAACGGAATGACCTACAACCGCTTCATCCAAGGCTTAAAGGCTGCAGGTGTAGAAGTTGATCGTCGCGTTCTCTCTGATATCGCAACGAACGATCCAGCAACATTTAAAACGCTAGTTGATCTAGCGCGCAAAAACGTCGTAACTGCTTAATTAACTCAGCCGACAACTTAGATGATCGAGAGCCTTCACTCGCCGCATATCGCGAGGGTGAAGGCTCTTATCTCTTCACGGGGAAATAAAGAACGTGCAGCGCATGGTGAATTTATTGCCGAGGGTTTGCAATGTGCCCGAGAAGCTTTCACCTCAAAAAAAGGTCCTGGCGTTAAAACCGTCTATCTGACCGAAAGTGGAAAGTCGCGTATTGATCAAGCAGGACTAGATATTTCAAGAGCTGAAGTAGTGCTGGTGAGCGAGCCAGTGATGGCGGCAATGTCTTCGACAATTACGCCACAAGGAATCATTTCTATCTGCTCGGTTGCGGACAATGAATTCTCCGAACTGAAACCTTCTGGAAAATCTCGCTATATATACCTTCACGAAATTCAAGATCCAGGAAATGCGGGAACCATCCTTCGCACCGCCGATGCAATGGGGATAGATGCGGTAATTGTTTCTCCCGGAAGCGTAGATATGTATTCGCCAAAGGTAGTTCGCGCCACTGCCGGATCTCTATGGCACGTTCCACTCTTTACGGGAATAACTCTCGCGCAGTTAAACGAACAGCTTCCTAGCGTTGCAAAGATCGCGCTAAGTGCGCAAGGAGAAAAATCTCTTCTGGAAGTTAAAGAACTTCCTGATGTTGTGGCGATCTTTGGAAATGAAGCGCGCGGTATTGATGCGTTAATCGAATCTGATGTAATGCAAGTTAGTATTCCTATGACAGGCAATGCTGAGAGCCTCAATCTTGCTGCTGCAGCGGCTATTGTGATCTTTCACCTCTCGCATAATTGATCAAATATCCCGCATAGTTGCAAGGGAGCAGGTTAGAATTCCCGCATGAATCCCGCAGACATTAAGCGTTGGATCGCTGCTGCCGAAGCAGCTTTTACATCCTCGAAAGATCTAGATGAGTTAAAAATTGCCCGCTTGGCGCACCTCGGCGATAAGGCTGAGATCTCGCTGGCAAGTCGTTCACTTGGATCTTTGCCCGCGGAAGAGAAGGCAAGTGCCGGAAAGATCATCGGTGAAGGTAAGGCGGCGATCACTGAAGCGCTACAACGCGCCACTTTGAAATTGGAAGCCGAACGGGATGCAAAAGTTTTGCTGGAAGAAGTTGTTGATATAACTCTTCCGGTTGATCGCGCACATCGGGGTGGATTGCATCCAATCTCAATAATTAAAAATGAAATTAGTGATTTCTTTATTGAGCAGGGATATAGCGTTGAAGAAGGTCCTGAACTCGAATCAGGCTGGCTCAACTTCGATGCGTTAAATATTCCAGCAGACCACCCGGCGCGTACTATGCAAGATACTTTCTATATCGAACCCGTTGATTCGGGCATGGTGTTACGCACGCAGACTTCACCGGTCCAGATTCGTTCCATGTTGGAGAATGAGCCACCTATTTACATGATCTGTCCAGGACGCACTTTCCGTGCTGATGAGTTAGATGCGACGCACA
>CANMCL010000044.1 GCA_947496345.1 Actinomycetota bacterium | reverse complement strand
TCAGATGGTACAGCGTTAGCGCCTACTTAGATCTGAAAGTCTTGCGAATCTCTTCGTTGCGCGCACCAAGTGGGGCTATTTTTTCACCATTTAACGTTAAATCTAGGTCACCGGCATTACTCAAATAGATACTTATCGAATTTGGCGCGCTAAAACTCTTTGTTTCTCCTTGAAACAAAGGGCCTTTATACAAACTCTCTCCATTTATGACGACATCTATATTTGAATTGCCGCGGGCCGCAGAAATTGTGAGAGACAACTCTCCAGATACTGATGGCTCTACTTCTGTGGTCTGAGTTTGAGTTGATGTTGGAGAAGGCTCTGCTGACGCAGTTGCAGTAGGGCTAGTAATGACTGTAGGGGAAACGGTAGTTTCAGAGTTCGAAATTATTATTTGACCGCCTGCAATTACCGCTAAGACAACTATCGAAGCAATTGCGAGTGACTTCCAAGATATCGTCTTTCGCTCAGTAGGGATCTTAGTTACGTTATTTTCAACCAACATATCGTGAATATTGCGAACTTCTGTTGAATGTTCATTGTTATACAAGTCGATCAGGGTTTGCGCATCGACAGAAATAACCGCTGCGATATTTCGCAAGTGTCCGCGAGCGTAAGTATCCCCTCCGCAATGGATGAAATTATTATTTTCTATTTCCCTTAACAATCCGGCGCGAATACTTGTGCGATCTGAAAGCTCGTCAATGCTCAGGCCAGCGCTTTCGCGCGCGCCTTGCAGAAATTCACCCAGAGACATTTATCTTCGCCATTCTCAAACTATAGAAAATTGATAAGTTAAGTCTAGAGCGCCTATCACCCTATGGGTAGTGGTATGGGTTGTAGGGGTGAAATATCACCCCAGGTACTAGTCCCCTATTTGGTTAACAGATGATGAATTTAGTAATCACGCAAAGTTGCAAGGACAGAATCAAGTTCATCGGGCTTAACCATCACGGTTCGTGCCTTTGAACCTTCCGATGGTCCGACGATTCCGCGCGATTCCATTAGATCCATTAGGCGCCCTGCTTTAGCAAAACCAACTCGCAATTTTCTTTGCAACATAGATGTTGAGCCAAATTGCGTTCCAACGACAAGTTCGATTGCTTGCAACAGTAAATCTAAGTCATCGCCAATATCTTTATCGACCAATTTATTGGTTTGTGGTGCAACAGTTACATCTTCACGATAACGTGGTGATAACTGCTTCTTCACGTGATTTGTTACCGCTTCGATCTCTCGTTCAGAAACATATGCGCCTTGGATACGAATAGCCCGTGATGCACCCATTGGAATAAATAAACCATCACCCTGCCCAACTAGTTTTTCAGCACCTGGGCTATCTAAAATAACGCGACTGTCGGCAAGTGAGCTAGTTGCAAAGGAGAGTCGTGACGGCACGTTGGCCTTTATCAAACCTGTAACAACATCTACTGAAGGTCGCTGCGTTGCAAGCACAAGATGGATACCAGCAGAACGAGCCAACTGCGTGATTCTGACAACAGCTTCTTCCACTTCACGGGCCGCGATCATCATCAAATCAGCAAGCTCGTCAATGATTACCAAGAGATATGGATAAGGCTCAACCACGCGATCACTTCCTGGAGGTGCAATCACCTTTCCAGCACGTACTGCTTTGTTGAAATCATCTATATGCCTAAAACCGAATGTGGAAAGATCTTCGTAGCGCAGATCCATCTCACGAACCACCCAAGTCAGTGCATCAGCAGCTTTCTTAGGGTTGGTAATGATAGGTGTAATCAGATGTGGAATTCCCTCATAAGCGGTTAACTCCACACGCTTTGGGTCAATTAAAACTAAGCGCACATCATCTGGAGTTGCCCTCATTAATATTGAGGTAATCATCGCGTTGATCATTGAAGATTTACCAGCACCGGTTGCACCAGCGACAAGTAAATGAGGCATTTTCGCTAAGTTTGCACAGACGAAATTTCCTTCTACATCTTTACCCAGGGCAACCAACATTGGGTGATGGTCTTGGCCAGCCACGGTTGAGCGCATAACATCGCCTAAAGCCACAATTTCACGATCTGCATTTGGGATTTCAATTCCTACGGCAGATTTTCCTGGGATCGGTGAAAGAATTCGCACATCGCTGCTGGCAACTGCATATGAAATATTTTTGGCAAGCGCGGTAATTCGTTCAACTTTGACAGCATTTCCGAGCTCAACTTCGTAACGTGTAACCGTTGGACCGCGCATGAATCCGGTTACTTGAGCATCAATTTCAAACTGGGCAAAGACTTCAGTGAGGGCAGCAACTACCGTGTCATTCGCCTTTGATTTTGCCTTAGCGGCAGGACCGGTGCGCAGTAAATCTTGAGGTGGCAGAGTGTAATGAGAATCTGCAGTCAGGAGCAGTTGCTCTGGTCGTTTCGCAGTTGTTGGAATTATTGAATTTGTAGGAGGGGCCTGTACGTGATGGGGAACTTCTACCGTGAATTCTTCGTCAAACTCTTCTTCATCTAAATCTTCTTCAGCGACTTCATCTGCGTGATGATTCCATGCAACTACCGGGGTTTCAAAGGGTGGTGTATCTGTTATTTCAAAGTCAAATTCTTCACGTTGTGGGCGCTTAGACCAGAGCCAGATAAAGGTATTTTTCATCCGAATAGCTACTGATGAAAGTGGCGTTGCAGTTGTCACAAGTAATCCAAATATGAATAGCGCAAACAAGAGCGGATATGCCAGCATCGAAGTCATCAAACGTTCTAAGGGCATGGAAACGGCGTAACCTAACCAGCCTCCGCCCCCGCGCATCGCAGTTGTGCCAGTTGGATTTATTGCGCCAAGCGAGCCATTAAAGAGATGGGCTAAGCCGGCGGCGCTAAATATCATTGTCACTATTCCAACGATGATCCGTGATGTTGCTTTGTGATCATCGGGTGCGCGGAATAAGCGAAAGGCAAAATAAATAATTACAAGTGGTGCCAAGAAGCCGATAGTTCCGAAGGCTCCATAAATTACCGCGTAGAGATTACGACCAACAAAATTATCTGCAGCGAACCAGGTTCCGGCAAAAGCGGCGAGTGCCAAAATTAGTAAAAGGAAGGCGAGGCCATCGCGATGATGCGCCGGATCTAAATCCCGGGCACCTCGAGCAAGAAAGCGGATAGTTGAACCAACTGCTTTTGCGAGAGATTTCCAGAGGCCATTAAGCACGCGTCCAATTACAGATAGGGCTGATTTGCCAGCCTTGCGCGAGGAAGTACTTTTTTTCTTGGCCACACCTTTAATCTTACTGGCTAGACCTCAATTACTACGGGAACAATCATTGGGCGTCGGCGATGTTTTCCACCAACCCAACTGCCAATCGTCCGACGAACCACTTGGGAAAGTTGATGTGTTCCATTTATGCCATCAGCAACAGCGCGTTGTAACGCCTTTTCAATCTGCCCTTTTACTTCATCAAAGAGCGCTTCATCTTCATTAAATCCGCGTGCGTGAATATCAGGTCCAGCAACTATCTTGCCACTCTGTGATTCGATTACAACGACAACTGAAATAAATCCTTCTTCGCCCAATATTCTGCGGTCTTTTAGTGATGACTCAGTGATATCGCCAATGCTCTGTCCATCAACATAGACAAATCCACAAGGCACTGAACCAGCCACTGAGGCTTCGTGATCAACCAAATCTATGACTATGCCATTTTCTATTACAAATGCATTCTCGCGTGGGACTCCAGATTGAATCGCTAATTCAGCGTTCGCTTTTAAGTGTCTCCATTCACCGTGAACCGGCAAGGCATATTTTGGTTTGACAATGTTGTAGCAATACAACAATTCACCAGCGGCGGCGTGGCCAGATACGTGAACCATGGCATTGGCTTTATGAACAACTTTGGCTCCGAACCGCGTGAGTTCATTGATTACACGAAATACTGAATTCTCGTTTCCGGGAATCAACGATGATGCCAGAATCACTGTGTCGCCTTCTCCGACTCTGATCTGATGATCACCATTTGCCATACGAGAGAGCGCCGCCATCGGCTCACCTTGTGACCCGGTGCAGATTAATACGACTTTATCGTCGTAGTTATCTAACTCTTTGGAATCAATAACGATGCCTGATGGAATATTTAAGTAACCCATTTCTTCAGCGATCTTCATATTTCGCACCATGGAACGACCAATGAAAACCACTTTACGATCGTGAATCGCAGCGGTATCGATTACCTGTTGTACTCGGTGAACGTGAGATGAGAAAGAAGCGACGATCACTCGCTTCTTGGTTGCTGCAATAGCGCGATTTAGCGCTGGAATAATCTCGCGCTCAGATGGCGTGAACCCTGGGACATCAGCATTGGTGGAATCCACCAAGAAAAGATCAACGCCTTCATCACCAAGTCTTGCAAATGTACGTAGATCGGTAATACGTCCATCTAACGGAAGTTGGTCCATCTTGAAGTCGCCTGTGTGAAGGACCGTTCCCGCTTTTGTGTGAATTGCAATCGCCAGCGCATCTGGAATCGAGTGATTAACGGCGACAAATTCAACTTCAAATGGACCGATATCTTCGCGCATTCCTTCTTTAACTTCACGAGTCAGTGGAGAGATGCGATGTTCCTTAAGTTTTGCTGAAACTAAAGCCAGGGTTAGCGCTGATCCATAGATCGCAATGTCGCCGCGTTCACGCAGCAAGTAAGGCGTTGCGCCTATGTGATCTTCGTGGCCGTGAGTTAAAACCAGGCCGACAACATCATCTAAGCGATCTCTAATGTAGCTAAAGTCAGGCAGAATTAAATCAATACCTGGTTGGTTCTCTTCCGGAAAGAGCACGCCACAATCGACGATCAATAACTTGCCATTTGTTTCAAAGACGGTCATATTGCGACCAATTTCAGCTAAGCCGCCGAGCGCCACAATGCGCAAGCCACCCGCAACTAGTTTGCTGGGTGTGCCTAGGTCAGGATGTGGGTGGGTCATAAATTTTTATACTGCGACGCCACCGGCGATTAGATCTTTACGCAATTGCGTGATCTGATCTTCGGTTGCATCGACGAGAGGAAGTCTTGTATATCCGCCAGGTAGGCCCATCATATTTAGCGCAGCCTTGGTAAGGATCGCACCTTGGGTGCGGAATGTGCCGGTAAAGACAGGAAGTAATTTTTGATGAATCTCTAGAGCGCGTGCTGAGTTTCCTGCAAACCAAGAGTTGAGCATCTCTTTGAGATCTTTACCTACAGTGTGGCCGCATACCGAAACCATGCCAACAGCCCCGACTGAGAGAAGTGGCAAGTTAAGGATGTCATCGCCTGAGTAAACGGGAATTCCGCAACGCTTGATTACCCAAGAAGTTGATGCGACATTTCCTTTTGCATCTTTTAAGGCCACGATCTGTGGGTGGTTATAGAGCTCAACTATTGTGTCGGGCTCAATTTCAATTCCGCAGCGACCAGGAATGTCATACATCATTAGCGGAAGATCCGTTGCGTTGGCGATCGCCTTGAAGTGCGCCACAACGCCAGCTTGAGGAGGTTTGTTGTAATAAGGAGTAACAACAAGCAGCCCATCTGCGCCAGCTTTTTCGGTGCGCTTTGCTTGATTGATTGAGTAGTCGGTTTCGTTATCTCCAGCGCCTGAAACTACAAATATCTTTGAACCGACTACGCCCTTTACAACACGGATGATCTCCTCTTTTTCAGAAGATTTGGTTGTAGGAGCTTCGCCAGTTGTTCCGTTAACTGCAATTCCATCGTGGCCATTTGCTACTAGATGCGCTGCTAACTTTTCTACGCCGGGCCAATCGATTTTTCCATCTTTATCAAATGGCGTCACCATTGCGGTGAGCATACGTCCGAATGGTGCCTCGATTGTCATAGGTTAAACCTACCGTTTTAGGGTGCGATCCGTCCAGATTTTTCAAAAGCTCCGTAGGTAAGTGGCATTAATTTTGCAAATTCGGCTTCCATTTTCTCGGCCACCATCTCAATTTCGCGTTGCGGATAGCTAGGAAAATGTGATCCTTCGCGCGCCGTGCGTAGAGAAAGAAAGTTCATTAACGCGCGTGCATTCATAGTTACATACATTGAGGAATAAGTCGCAACTGGCAAAACCACGCGCGCTACTTCACGGGCAACCCCAGCATCGAGCATCTTTTTATAACTATCGTAAGCAACTAAATACGCTTCTTTCATTGCAGAAATTGAGATATCAAATTGCTCTTTTGTGCCATCTTCGAATGTATATGCCCCTGTTTTGCCAACTTGAACTAACTTGCGCTCTTTCGATGGAATGTAAAAAACTGGGTTTAATTCGCGGTAGCGCCCAGACTCTTCGTTATAAGAAGCGATTCGGTGGCGCATAAATTCGCGGAAGACAAATATTGGTGCGCTAACGAAAAATGTCATTGAGGTGTGCTCGAATGGAGAACCATGGCGTTCCCGGGCTAAATAATTAATTAGCCCTGCAGAGCGCGCAGGATCTTCCCCGATCTCATCAAGTGACTGTTCACCAGCAGTTGAAACGCGGGCTGCCCAAATTACATCAGCATCACTGGCGCTGGATTTAACGAGTTCAACTGTGACATCATCGCGAAAAACTACTTCTTGGCTCATGGGCGTCACCTTATATATAAGGCGTTACCTCCTTGAGGATATCTAAGGCAGAATGTCCCCGTGTCTAGAGTGAACCGCGCCACCGCCTCCCAATCTTTGAGCGTATCCCTCACTGTCGGCGCATATGGAATTGCCTTTGGGGCAGCATCCGTTGCCGCTGGCTTCTCGGTTTTGCAGAGTTGTTTACTTTCGCTCTTAACTTTTACCGGCGCATCACAATTTGCAGTCGTTGGCGTACTGGGTGCAGGCGGAAGTGCACTAAGTGGGATTGCAACTGCGACTTTATTAGGTGTACGAAATACCTTGTACGGCCTAAGGATGGCACCAGTTTTAAATGTAAAAGGGTTGCGACGAATTTTTGCTGCGCAGATAACCATTGATGAATCAAC
>CANMCL010000043.1 GCA_947496345.1 Actinomycetota bacterium | reverse complement strand
TCGGTTGTTTTGAATGGTCCCTCGGCTTCTGCAATATCTTCACCGAAGACGATTACCGTTGGATCGGTGCGCATCTCATCAGCGATGGCTGTTGCAATTGCTTGTCTAACGCGCATTGCTGGCATTGCGCCTCCCTCAAACTCTCTAAAAATCGCTACTGGAAACGATTGCTATAGTATGGGCGTACCAGTCGCAAGTCAACGTTTATAGATTTAATTTCAATATGTGAGAGCGAGTCATCAGTGAGCAAAGATCAGGCACCCGCAGAGTTACCTCTGGCAGGGATCACCGTTCTTGATGCAACATCGAATATCGCTGGTCCATTTGGCGGGGCGATCCTTGGAGATCTTGGTGCGCGAGTTATAAAAATCGAAACCCCGGCCGCCGATGCCGCAAGAACTATGTCTCCAGTTGAAGGTGATCGTTCGGCATACTTTCATGTAGTTAATAGAAATAAATCAGCGGTCACTATAGATTTAAAAAGTGAATCAGGACGTTTGTTCCTGGATAATTTGCTGGATTCCGCCGATGTTTTATTGACCAACTTTCTTCCTGAGAAATTGGCGGAGTATCACCTCACACCAGATGAGTTAATGGCAAAACGACCTGGGCTAATTCTCGGCAATCTATCCTCTTACGGATCTGAAGGACCTTCTCGACATTTTCCTGGCTATGACGCAACCGTTCAGGCCCGAACCGGAATTATGCAAGTAACCGGAGAACGAAATGGAGAACCAGTTAGAACTGGAATATCCGTCCTCGATGTTGGTGGCGGAACCTGGCTCGCACTTGGAATTCTGGCTGCGCTGATAAAGCGAGAAAAAACTGGAATCGGAAGTGTTATTGAGACTTCACTTTATGAAACTGGCGTCTCTTGGGTTGGCTATCATCTATCTGCTTTTCAAGTCACCAATGCGCCTTCAATCCGTTCCGGAAGCGGTCATCCCGCCTTCGCACCTTATGGGCTATTTAAAACCAGTGATGGCGAAATTATGATCGGTGTGGGAAACAATGTGATCTTTGCCCGACTCTGCGCCGTTCTAAATCGCCAAGATCTAATTGAAAATGAGAAATATAAAGAAAATGTTGATCGCGTAAAGAACAACGCCGAGTTAGAAGCCGAAATTGAGCGCGTTCTTGTAGAAAAAGGATCTAAACACTGGGTAGAACTCTTGGCAGCAAGTGGGGTCCCGGCCGATCATTTAGCTCTTCCCGAAGATCTCTTAAACGATCCGCAAGCGGCAGCGCTAGATATTCTCGTTGATTATCCTGATCCAACTTCAAAGGTGAAAAAGATTCCAGGATTGCCATTTCGAATCGATGGCAAACGTCCCGGAATTAGAAATCCTGCCCCGCATAAAGATCAGGGTTAGTTAAGCGATTTCTTCATCAAGCGCACGCAGTTCTCAACAATTGAGGTAAATGAACCTTTTCCGTATGGCGGCTGCCAGGCTTGATAAAGATTGTGATCGCACAACTCTTCACGAACAATGTAACCAATTGCTGAATAGTTCACATCGGTAATCGCTACAACGCCATAACCTGGAAATGCTGCTCTCACTTCTTGTTGCCAAGCAACATCTATTTCACAAGAAATGCCAACAAAGATTAGATTTCCAAAGCGCCAAGCAAATACTTGGGTCGGGATTGAACCTTTTCCTTGAGTAAAGTTAGCGATGATCTTCTTGCGAAGTAAGCGTTCTCTAATTCTAAAGTCTTCCTCGGCAGCGAGTTGTTTATCCAACTCTTCCACCCCTGGCCAATCCTTTGAGGGAAGGCCCACAGTTTCACATTCGATTGCACTCTCTTTAGGGATTTTATAAGGACGAGGTTCCCAATAGGCAAGAGGTGCACCAGATTCAATTGGCTTTACATATTCCAGGCGGTGTCCAGCCGGATACATACCAAGCAATGTGGAATAAGCAGCATGGCCAAGTTGATGACCGTAACGATCTGCAACTGATGTATCTGCAACATATTGATAGGCCGGTGCTAAATCTCCAGATGCACCTTGCAAGAATACACAGAGCGCGCCATCGGTATTGGCTTCCATAACATCGCGCATACCGCCGATAAAGTCAGGTGAAACGAGGCGATTATCGCCACCCAAAGTGGTTGGATGGCAGGCGTAGTTAACGACGGTTGCTTTGATTGTGTTATCACTAACTCGAGTGACTCTTCCAACCATTACCGTGTCATCGGTAATCGACTTGTTACTAGGGTTATAGCCAGTTAAGTAACGTGTTGGATTTGCTGGGTCTGCCAAGTTGCGGTTCTTCGCCAGATCACATCGCCCATCCTTAAAGGTAATTATGCAATCTTCGGCGGTCTCAATCGCTTCGCGAGATGCTTCAAGAATTGCGCCTTTCATTAACTCCAAATAACCTTCAATCAAATCTCCACCAGGAAAACCAACGCGACTGCGGTATGGCCAAGGAGCACCGTGAGTGTGGGAAGAGGCGAGCATTAGATTTGAAATTGGAATACCTAAATCTTTAACGACGCTTTCTCTGATCCATTCATCTTCCATACCGGTCAGGTCACCGCTTGTACCAAGATCAAGTGCGACGATAACTGTTGGTTTGCCACCGGGTGGCGCAGTGATTGCAAGAGCAGTTGCATAGATTGGCTTGTGAGTACCGCGCGAACTTCCATCGTGAGTTGAAAATCCCCAGACTGGTCCGTAAATTCCAAAGGGAGGAGTTATATCTCGCCTGGAAACCCCGATTACCGCGCGCGCTTCATTGGGTTGATCTATGAGATTCGGATCTGCAAATGTAGATGGGGTCTCATCAAGGGCTTTGCTATCCATCGGGGCCGTTGTCATTTCAGTCTCGCAATCTGAAGATGTTCGATTTACTTCGGTTACTTTCTATTTTTCTTAATACATCAACTGTCCGCCGGAAATGTTTAACACAGTCCCGGTCATATAACTTGAAGCTTCGGAGGCGAGAAATATTGCACCGCCCACCATTTCACTTGGATCAGCCAAGCGACCCAATGGGATCATCTCAACAAACTTAGCCATCGCTTCTTGGCTGGTATCACTCCACATCATCGGTGTATCAACGAGGCCAGGTGAAAGAGAGTTAACGCGCACTCCATCTTTAGCAAATGAACGTGCTAAACCTTTAGTCATTGAAACTACGCCACCTTTGCTTGCAGCATAAACAACGGAGCCACCGAAACCACCGCTCCACCAACCTTGTGATGAGAAGTTAACGATCGAACCCTTGCGGCCTTTGGAACGAAATGCATCGCGCGCAGTTCTATTGAGAAAGAAAGTTGATTTTAAATTTACATCTATCTGCAAATCCCAATCTTCTTCAGTGACCTCATCAACTGTTGCCCGACGACGCAAGACTGCAGCGCAGTGCACCATTGCCACGAATGGCGCAATCGCTTCAGCGGCTTCAAAAATCAAGTGATGTTCTGCAATCTTTGATACATCTGCTGCGAAAGTCTTATGGTCATTCCCGGTAAGTGTTGCGTGAACTTCATCGAGTGCTGGTCCGGGACGATCTACTAGAAGCACCTTCGCGCCCGCCTCGGCAAAACCGCGGGCAATCGGTGCGCCGATACCGCCGGCTGCTCCGGTGACAACAACGCAATTACCAACTAGTCCGCTGCGACTATCCCAAGAATTTGCCATTTAATTATTTCCCTATTCTCTAAGAATTTTCCTTGACCTAATGAAAGAAGAATAGGAAGATAACGTATTAAAATCAACGACTAATTGACTAAGAAAATAGGATTGCGAGAGCGCAAATGAGTTCCTTCAAAATTAAGGGAAACCGTGTAGTCATCACTGGCGGTGCAGGTGGCATCGGAAGCGCACTTGTAAAAGGATTCGTTGATGCTGGATCAGAAGTCCTTGTTTCAGCAAGAGAGGCATCGCAATTTGAGTCGCTCAAGGAATTCCTCACTGCAAATAACTCGCCCACTACAAAACTGCATTACCTCCTTGCAGATTTCGCCGACCCAAAACAGTGCGGAGCCTTTATAGAAAAGGCCAGAACCGCTCTCGGTGGAATTGATGTATTGGTTATTGCCCACGGTGGCGTTAAGCCCGGTCCGGCAGTTGATACAAGTGATGAGGTTTGGATGGAACAGATCCAGATAAACCTCTCTTCTTACTTCCAGTTAGCTAAAGCGGCTGCGGGCGAGATGATCGAACGCGGTAGCGGCAAGATAATTACCTTTGCATCAATGCTCACTTTCCAGGGCGGGTTAAACGCATCGACTTACGCGGCAGCTAAAGGTGGCGTGGGCCAGATGACAAAAGCGCTCTCTAATGAATGGGCGAAATCAGGGGTCAATGTAAATGCCATTGCACCGGGATATATCAAGACCAAACTCAATAAACATATCTGGACTGATCCAATTCGCAATGATCAGATTCTTAGCCGCCTTACATCTGGGCGCTGGGGAGTGCCTGAAGATATGGTCGGACCAACTCTATTTCTTGCATCCGAAGCATCTGACTATATGCATGGCGTAATCCTGCCGGTCGATGGCGGATGGTTATCTAGATGAGTGGTGTCAGATTTGGTATCGATAGTTTCTCTTTCCATCGCTTCTTTGGTGAGAACTCAAAATGGGAAGTGCCTGCCGAAATAAAATGGAAAACTAAAGATTTCATCGACTTTGCACGTGAACACGATCTTGATCTGATCACGCTTCAGACCGCATATTTAGATTTAAGCGATAAGGAAACCCACTCCGAGTTAAAGCGCTGGGTCAGCGAGAAAGAGAATTACCTTGCCTTTACTTGGGGGCACCCAAATGGTTTCGACGGCGGTAAGAAGTTAGAAGCATTTAAGAGCGCGACTGAGTGGCTAGAGCGATCTGCCGACTTTGGGTTGGAACAAATGCGCATCGTTTTTGGTAATCACTTCAATTTCGATGAAGCACCTGGCATTCGAATGGAGCGCTTAGGCGAACATTTAGAGGTGTTGGTTAAGCGCGCTCGCCAATTAGGTGTGCGCCTATCAGTTGAAAATCACGCCGACTTTAACGTCCCGGTCCTGTTAGAAATGATTAATGGAATCGATGATCAGTATCTTGGACTCTGTCTTGATCTCGGCAACTCCTACCGCGTAGGCGATGACATAAGTCAATTAATGGAAAGCATCGATACTTCGCGCATCTTTATGATTCAAGCAAAAGAGATCGATCAAATGCCAGATAACGTACAAGGTGAACCAATTGGGTGGTGGCCAACCGTTAACTTTGGCACCGGAAAGATTGATATTGCCAAAAGAGTTAATCGCCTTATCGCACGGGGCTTTGATGGTCCTATTGCGATTGAACTTTCTAACTTGGGTGCAGGGCTAAATGAGATAGGCGTTGCGGAGCAAGCGATTAGCCATTTGCGGCAAAATCTCGCACCACGTTAAAAACCTGCTAGTTCTGCACCAGAATCAGCGCGGAGTACATGGCCCGTAACAGTGCTAGACATTTCACTCGATAAGAAAAGAACTGCTGCGGCAACTTCTTCTGGTTGCGTCCATCTTCCGAAGGCATTGATCCGCAAGTGCTCCTTCTTCAAATCGGCCAGCACATCATCTTTCATTCCGCGGCGAAAGAGCGGTGTATCCAAAGTGGCGGGGGAGAGAGCATTAACTAAAACCCCATCTCGCCCATTGGCCCTGGCCAAGTTCTTAGTCATAGCAACTGCGCCAGATTTTGATATTCCGTAAACAATTGAGCCCGGAAGCCCACCAGAAAGACCAGCTGTGGAGATGAAGTTAGTGATGCGTCCCCATTTTCCGTCGCGCATCACCTTTGCCGCACCTCGCGAGATAAAGAATTGGCTGCGCAGATTTACGTTAAGCGTTGTATTCCAATGCTCTTCATCAACATCCTCCGGTAGGACGTTCTGCAATACCGCTGCGGTGTGAACCAAAATATCTATGCGATTAAACTTTTGATAAACATCTTTAATGAGTTGATCACAGTTATCAACAGTTGAGATATCAGTATTAAAAATTGCAGTAACTGCCTCAGGATTTCCAGCAATAACCATTTCTTGAGTCTTCTCTAGTTCATCTTGATTCCGATCGATCAGAGCGACATTTGCACCATATTGAGCCAGAGTCAGTGCACATTGTCGCCCATAACCACCAGCTGCGCCAACAATCATCGCTAGACGACCATTAATTCCTAAAAGTTGATCTATCGAATTCATAATTACTCCTTGGCTCAGATCTGAATTCTGCCACTAAATGTCATTTATTAATATCTTTATCGCTGATAACGTTGCCACGTGTTTGAATTAGTTGCCGTGTTTGCTGCATTCACAATGGGCCTCGGAACATTTCTTACAAAGGGGATTACTACACAGATTCCATTCCTGACAACGCTAGGTCCACTCTTTCTCCTTAACTGCCTCTTCACCCTGCCACTTGCATTTGTTCAAGGAGGCGATTGGGTCGTCTTTGAACCAAAGATCCTCTCACTGCATTTAAGCGCAGCACTCGCAAGTGTTATCTCGGGTTATTTCATCTTTGTGATTATTAAACGAAGTTCTGCATCAATATCTTCAATCTCAAGCACTCTTTCACCAGCTGTTGCATTGGTGCTTGCACCAATTTGGTTGGGAACAAGCGTCTCGGCTCTGCAAGTTGTCGCAGTTATTGCTCTCATCGCTGCAAGCCTCTACCCAATCCGATCAAGTATTCCGGGCTTGCGCCTCGGAAAGACAATCTTTTTTACTCTCTCGGCGGCCATCACATCGGGCTTTGTATCTATAAATGTCGCGGTTCTTGGAACTGAAGGCATAAGCGTTTCTGAGACTTTCATAGTAAGACAAGTACTTGCTGGGCTTATTTGTCTCGCCATTTTTCCACCGCGAGGCTTAACGAAGAACGATTTTTTCAAGTTAATTCAGAGAGCATCGCTAATTTCAGTGGGATCAATTGCCTCGGTTTATGCTCTTCAAGGTGGGGAAATTATCTTGATGGTTTCGATACTTGCAACCGTGTCGTTGTGGGTTCTGCTCTTCGAATCACTCTCCTACAAGAGCATTCCAGATCGGTCAACGATAATTGCGGCAGTGATTGCAATCGTGGGTATCGTTTCCCTCAGATTTGTAAGTTAAATCGCTTTGTTACAGAGATTAGATTGCCTTATTCATCTACTTTTTTGATTTTGGTATTCGCGCAATTGCCGTTGAAACTTCATTGGTGATCAATTCAAGCGCGCCAACTTCAAGAAGGGTTTGCCAAGATTGATAACGAAAACGCGAGTAAGCATCTGGTGTTGGGATGTAAACATATCCCGGTCCGTTAGTGCAGTTGAGGACAAAGATAACGCGATCAGGATGTCTGCGTCGCAGCTCGGTTTGGAAGAATGAGTAAGCCTCACCAGGTTGTCCAACAATGATGGCATCGCCCCAAGCCCAGATCCAGACCGGATGCTTGGCGCGCT
>CANMCL010000042.1 GCA_947496345.1 Actinomycetota bacterium | reverse complement strand
CATCGTGAAGGGCTTTCAGTCCGCCAAAGGAGATGCTGACACCCTTTGCGTGCAACAGTGCGGCGCTCATAGTTCGTAGATTCTAGGCACTCGCGGGCCAATTCGTGTAACTATCTCGTAATTTATCGACCCAGATGCATCACCCCAATCATCTGCGGTGTATTCCCCACTCGTACCTGGTCCAAAAATACTCACCCAATCCCCAGACTTCGCAGTTGAGGCTGCGCCGAGGTCTACTACGAATTGATCCATGGAAACGCGGCCAATAATCGGTGCACGTTTGCCGTTAAAGCTAACTCCAACGTTCTTGGCAATGCGCGGAATGCCATCGGCATAACCCATCGCGACTAACCCTAACTTTGTATCACTCTTTGTAATTTCAGTTGCCCCATAACCAACCGGTGATCCTGCAGGCACATCTTTTACTAAATGTAATTTGGCGCGAAGGGTCATTGCGGGTTTAAGAGAAAGTTTTTCTGATGTCCCTAAAGTTTTTACATCAGGACTGAGGCCATACATTGCGATTCCGGTGCGCACCATGTCAAAGGCAGAAGCCGGGTCAACTAACGTTGCTGCAGAATTTGAAAGGTGACGAATTATATTTGTGTACCCAAATGATTCTAAAGTGGCAACCATTTTTTTAAAGCGAGTTAACTGCTCAAGGTTCTGTGGCTGACCGGGTTCGTCAGCGCGGGCGAAGTGGGAAAAGATTCCGATTATTTCAACACCCTTTACATGATGGGCATCAATCTCGTTCCATTCGGATAGAAAACCACCGCGCGTCATTCCGGTATCTACTTCCAAATGTATACGCGGACGTTTGCTGCCGGCGACCGCACCGACTTCATCAAGTGCTTTAATTGATGAAACTGCGATATCAATATCGTGATCAACTGCGCTCTTAAAGTCAGAACCTGGTGGCACAAGCCATGCCAATATCGGCGCGGTTATTCCTGCCTTGCGAAGTGTGATCGCTTCTTCAAGTAAGGCAACACCAAGCCAATATGCGCCTCCTTCGAGCGCCGCTTTCGCAACTGGAATAAGTCCGTGGCCATAGGCATCTGCTTTAACAACTGCTAATAAATCGACACCAGCTTTGCCTTTGAGAAAAGCAACGTTTGCCTTTATTGCGGATAAATCAATTACCGCTTCTGCGCGATTGGTCATCGCTCCACCACAACCATGGCAGATGCGATTCCGGCATCGTGCGAGAGTGAGAGATGGACCTTTGCACCATCTACTAATTCCGCGATTTCCCCACGGAATAAGAAATCTGGCTTTCCATTCTCGTGATTAATTACTTCCGCATCGTGCCAAGGCAGGCCGTGTCCGGCACTTAACGCTTTGGCTAGGGCTTCTTTAGCAGCAAAGCGCGCAGCAAGTGAATTAATTGGTTTGGTTGCTTCAGCTGGAGTAAATAACTTTTCGCGAAGAGATGGGGTGCGTTCTAGCGATTCGGCAAAGCGAGCGATATCAACTACATCGATACCAATGCCATCAATCATGTTCTTTAGTGTAATTGGCGCTAAGAGAGTTGGCTATTAGATGGCCAATAGCGATCGATCGCTATCACCAAGACCAACAAGGCGCCTCCAACGAAGAGGCCTCCTAGCAAATCCGAGAACCAATGAGTATCACGAACTAGAGAAACAATGCAGACGGTCAAACTAATGGTTGCAACACCAGCACTGGCTAACCTTCCGCGATAGCGGTCCACGTGCGCATATCTATAAATTAAATACGCGAGAACTCCCCAAGTAAGTAAGGCGTTAGATGCATGTCCACTTGGGTATGACATTCCACCGAAATGCAACAAGTCGATTCCAACTTTTGGCTTAGTGCGACCAAGCCAGAACTTAAAGAATCCAACAACTAGATTTAGGCAAATAATTGACAGGATCGCCAAATTGAGTGGGCGCCATGTTTTAAAGCGGCGCGCAATATAGAAAGCGGCGATTAACAGAGCCGTTGCCGTAACACTGCGGAGACCAAGATCATCTAATCGGCGAATGATAAATCCAGTAACTCCTTCAAACTTCGGTCGATCTAAATCGTGAAGCCATTTATCAATTTCAATCAGTGGCCCATTGATGATTACTTGGTGAGTAACCAATAGAAATCCGGTGAAGAGAGCTGCTGACCAGCGGAATGCGCGGACCATTTGCGCGCGACGAGGCTCGAGAAGTACTGACATTGTTATTCGACTGTAACTGATTTAGCCAAGTTACGTGGCTGATCAACATCGTTACCGCGTGCAATAGCCATTTCATAAGCAAATACTTGCAAAGGAACAGTGGCTAATATTGGTTGGAAAAGCGGTGAGCAAGCAGGGATGCGAATGATGTGTTCTGCGCCGACAACTTCAGCGCCTTCGTGTGCAATAACAATTACTCGTGCACCGCGCGCCTTTACTTCTTGGATGTTACTCAACATCTTTTCATCAAGAGCGTGGTCGTTGCCTGAAGGAAGGATTGCGATAACAGGTGTTCCTTTATCTTTATCAATAAGTGCAATCGATCCGTGTTTTAACTCACCACCAGCAAAACCTTCAGCGTGGATATAGGCCAACTCTTTTAACTTAAGCGCGCCTTCTAAAACTACGGGATATCCGATATTGCGACCGATAAACAGAACCGTCTCTGATTTAGCAAAGGTGCGGGTCAAAGCGCGCAGCGGTTCAACTGTTTCTAGGATCTGTTCAATCTTGCCCGGAAGTTCCAACATTTCGTTGTAAAGATCGTGTACTTGAACATCGCTTAACTCGCCACGGACTTGGGCTAAGTGAAGACCAATTAGATCAACGGCAACGATTTGAGTCAGTAAAGCTTTGGTCGATGCAACTGCAATTTCAGGACCAGCGTGCGTGTAAAGCACCGCATCTGATTCGCGAGGAATCGTGGAGCTATTTGTATTGCAGATAGCTAGTACTCGAGCACCCGCTGCCTTGGCATGGCGAATCGCCATCAGAGTATCCATCGTCTCACCGGATTGCGAGATCGCAATCACTAGTGTGCTGGAATCAATAATTGGATCGCGGTAACGGTATTCGCTGGCGATTTCGACTTCTACTGAAATCTTCGCCCACTTTTCTATTACATATTTTGCAATCATGCCCGCGTGATAAGCGGTGCCACAGGCGATTACGACAATTTTCTTAAGCGCTTTTATTTCAGCATCTGACATATGTAATTCATCAAGTTCGATTTTGCCATTATCTGTCAGGCGACCGATCAAAGTATCGGCTACCGCCTTTGGCTGTTCAAAGATTTCTTTGAGCATAAAGTGTGAGTATCCACCCTTTTGTGCAGAAGCAGAATCCCAAGTGATTGTGTATTCCTTAGGGACGATTGCCTTTCCATCTAAACCAATAATTGAAATTCCGGCGGGGGTCATTGTGATAATTTCATCTTGGCCGAGTTCGATTGCGCGCTTGGTGTAATCGATAAACGCTGCAACATCTGAGGCCATAAAGTTTTCGCCATCGCCTAAGCCAACAACCAAAGGAGAATTACGGCGAACCCCGACGATTGTCTCGGGAGCATCTGCGTGTACCGCCACCAAGGTAAATGAACCACGTAGGCGACTTACCGCCTCGCGCATTGCTTGCGTTAGATCGCCGTTATGGGATTTACGAAGTTCAGAAAGTAAGTGCGCTACAGATTCAGTATCGGTATCAGATGAAAATGAATGGCCGCGCGCTTGCAGTTCTGCTTTTAACTCAGAATAGTTTTCAATAATTCCATTATGGATAACGGCTAATTTGCCTTCGTTATCTGTGTGCGGATGAGCGTTGCGATCGGTTGGTCCACCGTGCGTCGCCCAACGAGTATGCCCAATTCCAGAATGAACTACCGGCATATTTGCAGGAAGCGCGCCTTCAAGATTGGCTAACTTACCGGCGCGCTTTTCAATAAAGAGCGCACCTGAGGTTCCTAGTGCAATACCTGCTGAGTCATAACCGCGATATTCGAGGCGGCGCAAGCCTTCAATTAGAGGAGTAATTGCAGACTGTGGCCCTGTGTAACCCACAATTCCGCACACTTGTATTTTACCCCAGCTCTGCTTGAACGACCTTTGCGAGGTCGTTTGCTATTTCGCTCGCTAGGTTATCACTCTGCGCCTCAACCATCACGCGGACAAGCGGTTCAGTGCCAGATGCTCTTAATAAAATACGTCCGTGCTCGCCGAGTTTTGCTTCAGCGGCAGCAACAGCCGCCTTAATTGGTGCAGATCTATCTAACTTATCTTTTGCCACATTCTTAACATTTACGAGCACCTGCGGAAAGCGCACCATTGCAGATGCCAACTCTTGCAAAGTTTTTCCAGATTTAACAACTTCTTGCGCCAGCGCAAGTGCGGTAAGAGTTCCATCACCAGTGGTTGCGAAATCGCGCATAATTAAATGGCCTGATTGTTCGCCTCCCAATGTGAAGCCTTTTTCAATCATCTTCTCAAGAACATATCGATCGCCCACCGCAGTTGTTTCAACGGTTATGCCGGCATCTTTCATCGCATGCAAGAAGCCAAGATTGCTCATCACTGTTGCAACAATTGTGTTTGCCTTAAGCGAGCCGGAAGCTTTAAATCCGCGCGCCAGAATTGTCATAATTACATCACCGTCGATTTCAGCACCGTGTGCATCGATTGCTAAGACGCGATCGGCATCGCCATCGTGGGCAACTCCAAAGTCAGCGCCTTCGCGCAACACTGCAGTTCGCAATTGTTCTAGGTGTGTAGAACCGCAACCATCATTGATATTCCAACCATTTGGGGCATCAAAGATTGAAATTACTTCTGCCCCAGCACGACGGTAGGCCTCAGGTGAAACTGTCGATGCTGCGCCATTTGCACAATCAACGACAATCTTTAAGCCTTTGAGTGGTGTTTTAACTGAAGACAACAGGTGCTTTAAATATCTTTCGCGAGCGCTCTCGTCAACAATTGCGCGACCTACACCGTTACCGGTTGGGCGCTCCCAAGGTTCGCCTACGCGCGCTTCGATCGCTGCTTCAATGGCATCATCTAGCTTTCCGCCACCGCGAGAAAACAACTTGATGCCATTATCTGGAGCCGGATTGTGCGATGCCGAAATCATTACACCTAAGTCCGCGCCGGATTCAGCGACTAAATGTGCAATTGCTGGAGTTGGCAGAACACCAACACGATAAACATCAACGCCTGCGCTAGTTAAACCAGCAACAACGGCTGCTTCTAGGAATTCACCAGAGGCGCGAGAGTCTTGTCCCACAACAGCTTTTGGGCGATGTGATTTATCAGGATTTGTTTCAACGAGAATATGTGCAGCAGCAACAGCTACGTCGAGTGCTAATTCAGCGGTGAGATCACGATTGGCTAAGCCACGTATTCCATCGGTTCCAAAGAGTGCCACTGCTGTTCTGCGGCCCTTTGAAATTAACGCTTGCTGTATTGCGAACGCTTACGGGCCTTCTTCAGACCGTACTTCTTGCGCTCGATAACACGTGCATCACGTGAAAGGAATCCAGCTTTCTTAAGCGCTGGACGGTGTGCATCAACATCGATCTCGTTAAGTGAACGTGCAACGCCTAAGCGAAGTGCGCCAGCTTGACCAGAAACTCCGCCACCGTTGATACGTGCGAAAACATCGTATTGATTTTCAGCACCAACAGTGCGGAAAGGCTCTGAAACTAATTGTTGGTGAACTTTATTTGGGAAGTAATTCTCAAGTGTCTTACCGTTAACAACCCAACGACCTGTGCCAGGTACTAGGCGAACGCGAGCAACTGCTTCTTTACGACGACCGGTTCCTGCGCCAGGTGCCTTGATTGCTGGGCGGTTGGTTGCAGGTGCTGGTGAAGATGAAGAGTAAGAAGTAGGAACTTCGTTCTCGTCTAGATCTGAAACTTCGTTATAAGTTGTATCTGACATTTGTTATAGGTCCCTTACTTTGCGATCTGTGAAACTTGAGTGAATACATATGGAGTTGGTGCTTGAGCGCCGTGTGGGTGCTCTGGACCTGCATAAACTTTTAGCTTTGATGCAACTTGCTGGCCAAGACGGTTCTTAGGAAGCATTCCCTTGATCGCTTTTTCAACTAAACGTGTTGGGTGCTTTTCAATTAGCTCACCGTAAACAGTTGAGCGAAGACCGCCTGGGAAACCTGAGTGGCGGTGTTCAAACTTTGATAGCGCTTTGTTGCCAGAGAGTGCGATCTTCTCGGCGTTGATGATTACTACGAAGTCGCCCATATCCATGTGCGGTGCGAATGTCGCCTTGTGCTTACCGCGAAGAAGAACTGCAGCATGTGTTGCAAGGCGGCCAAGAACTACATCTTGTGCATCGATGACGTGCCATTTACGGACGGCGTCTCCGGCCTTAGGGCTGTATGTGCGCATGCTTTAATACCTTCTTCTTTTTTAGATCTAGTTGGTTACTTGCCTTCGGCGCCGATTCTGGCGCAGGGGATGAACTTTACCTTTCATACGGGAGCGGGTCAAAATGGCCTATTTCCACGAATGAGAGCGAGATATCAGCGCAAGATCAGCAGGTTTTCACCCATTAATTGGCTTCTTCCTCACGCCGGGCGATGGTTTTGGCCGCCCGATTTAAAAGCTCTGCATCGCTTGGATAATCGACTTTATATAGCGATAAACCGCGTGCCGGAAAGACCAATGAATCGCTGACCCGTTCTTTATTTTCTAGCAGCGTTGAGATCCAGCTGGAATCTTTGCGACCATCCGCCACGCAAACAATTGCCCCTACCAAATTACGGACCATTGAATAACAGAATGCATCTGCGACAACATCGCCAATTAAGAAGCCTTGGCTATCACGGCGCCAGCTATAAGTTTCTAAGGTGCGGATAGTTGTTGCACCCTCTCGGAATTTACAGAATGCGGCGTAATCGTGGGTGCCGAGAAGCAAAGCGCTCGCCTGATTCATTACATCCACATCGAGCGGGCGATACCAAGATTCAGTATTAAAGCGTGCCAGCGGTGGGATAACTTTATTTTCATCCAAGATGCGGTATTCGTAATAACGGCGCAGAGCTGAAAAGCGGGCGTGAAATGCAGGTGGCGCAATTGTTATTTGATTGATGCGAATATCTTCATCGAGAATGCGATTTAACTTATAAGCCAGATCCGTTAGCTCTAGAGATTCGGGCAGATCAACATGGATTACTTGGCCGGTTGCGTGTACGCCAGCATCGGTGCGGCCGGCGACAATGGTTTCGGCTTTTGCCTGTGCGACCGTGCTGATTGCATCTTCAACGCTTTGTTGCACGGTGCGGCGATCTGGTTGGATCCCCCAGCCGGAAAAGTTAGTGCCGTCGTAAGAAATATCAAGGCGTAAACGACGAAACCCACTCTCGGGATAGAGAGTGGGTTCAGTCATTGAAAATTACTTACTCTTTGTCGGTTAGAACTTCGATAACTGCCATTGGTGCGTTATCGCCCTTGCGAGGACCGATCTTGGTGATACGTGTGTATCCACCTTGACGAGTTGCAAAGCGTGGACCGATTTCAGTAAAGAGTGTGTGAACAA
>CANMCL010000041.1 GCA_947496345.1 Actinomycetota bacterium | reverse complement strand
AACAACGCCATCGCGTGCTAGATCAACTGCACACTCCCGAGCCACGCGAACAATATCTTCACGGCGTTGCATTACTGCGACAGTGTGTGCGAAAGTTTCAAGGTAACGCACCAATGATCCAGAGTCACAAGATGCGCGAAACCACTCCGCTAGTTCGACGGCGTCGTAACTTGGAAGTTCATGCCCGATTTCTTTAGCGGTATCAATAATTGTTTGGGGGCGAAGACCACCATCTAAGTGATCGTGCAGCAAAGCCTTAGGCAAACGCTTAATCTGCGCTGGCGTGGGGATCTTATCTAATGTACTCATCCGGTAATCCGTTCAATAACTAGCGGCAGGCGATCCACCTTGCCATTTTCTTCAATCACAATTGCACCGGACAAAATTTCAACTGCGCGATCAAATCTGGCGGGCTCATCTGTATGTAAAGTCAACAGCACGTCACCCTTTTTAATGTAGTCACCAGGCTTAGAGTGCATTTCGATTCCTGCACCGGCTTGAACTTTTTCACCTTGCTTTGAACGACCCGCTCCCAGTCGCCAAGCCGACACGCCAATCTTCATCGCATCCATCTTCGTCATAATTCCAGATTCAGTCGCTGTAATCACATGTTGTTCTTGCGCGACTGGAAGTTTTGCATCTAGATCACCGCCTTGGGCAGAAATCATTCGTTTCCAATGATCCATTGCCGATCCATCTTTAAGCGCATCTGCTGGATCTTTACCTTTGATTCCGGCGGCATCGATCATCTCTCGCGCTAGCAGAATTGTTAGTTCAACAACATCGGCAGGTCCGCCACCGGCCAAAACCTCAATAGATTCGCGTACTTCAAGGGCGTTTCCCGCGGTGAGTCCCAGAGGCACATCCATCGCAGTCACCAGTGCGCGTGTATTGACTCCAGCATCAAGGCCCAACTGCACCATTGTGCGCGCAAGTTCCCCCGCTTTAGCGGGATCACTCATAAATGCGCCACTGCCTGTCTTAACATCAAGAACTAGCGCAGAAGTGCCTTCAGCAATCTTCTTTGACATGATTGAAGATGCAATAAGTGGAATTGCTTCAACTGTGGCGGTCACATCACGCAAGGCATATAACTTTTTATCGGCCGGTGCTAGCCCTGCTCCTGCAGCGCAAATGACTGCACCGGTATCTTGCAACACTTTTAACATTTCTTCATTTGATAGTGAAGCGCGCCAGCCAGGAATAGATTCAAGTTTATCTAAGGTGCCACCAGTGTGGCCTAACCCGCGACCAGAAAGTTGAGGTACTGCTCCACCGCAGGCAGCAACCAGCGGTGCAAGAGGAAGCGTAATTTTATCGCCAACTCCACCAGTCGAGTGTTTATCTGCAGTTGGTCGATCTAACGCAGACCAATTCATTCTTTCGCCGGAGTTAATCATGGCATTTGTCCAACGAGATATTTCCCGTGAATTCATTCCGTTTAAGAGAATTGCCATAAGTAGCGCTGACATTTGCTCATCTGCGATCACACCGCGTGTATAAGCATCGACAGTCCAGTCGATTTGTTTATCGCTTAACTCATTTCGATCGCGTTTTGCTGCAATGATTTCGACAGCTGCAAATGGTTCTATCCCTGTATTGCTCTGATTAGTCAAGACGTTTATCAATCTCTTCGGGGCCAAATGCCCAAGGTAAAAGTTCCGATAATGGTTTGATGCCCGTGTCTGTCATTAACTGTAAATTCGAACCACCGTGCTCTTGCAATAGTTGGCGGCAACGCCCACAAGGCATTAAATAATTCTCTGCGATATCAACGCAAGTAAATGCGATCAAACGACCGCCGCCGGAATTGATTAGCGTCGAGACCAGGCCACATTCAGCGCATAAAGTAAGGCCATAACTGGCATTTTCCACGTTGCAGCCTGAGATTATTCGACCATCATCAACGAGGGCAGCGACCCCTACCGGAAATTTAGAGTAAGGCGCATACGCTTGTTTCATTGCAGATACAGCCTGCGACTTTAGCAAATCCCAATCAACGTGCATAAGCTGCAATCGCTGCTGCATTTATGACCGCAGCTTGCGTCCCTAAAGCTTTTGATTTGAGAACAATTTCAATTCCTTTATCAGAAATTGTGTAGCGACGACCATAGATTCCGGCCTTAGCATCGAGTTCATCAAATATCGGTCTAGCGTTTACAGCAGCGCTAATGACATCTGAGACCGCAGTATCGATACGTTTAATCACCGATGCGATCAAGTACTTAGATGTATTTGGAGTAACGGTTAAATACAAATCAGGCTCGGTGAGAATTAGGTAGACATCACTTGCGCTCTTTTTGCGATTTTTTGCAGTATTTGCTTTCACAATAGCCTCAAAAGCATCATCAGCTGAGCCCGAAGTTGCTGTATAGATCACATCAATTCCCATTTTAATTAGTGAGTTGCTAGCAATATCTAAGTTCGTCGCAGTGTAATTAACAAATGCGCGAACCTTCTTTTTGCTCGCTGTAACGCCCGCCAAAAAACCATTCTGATATATATCGGCAGAAGATGGTGTAGTAATCATCCCAACTTTTCCAGTCTTACTTGCTAGGGCTGCAGTAAATCCTGCCAAGAAAGCGCCTTGTACATCAGCAAATACAATAGAAGTTACATTTAGTAGGGGGATTGAAGCATCTCCAATAATTGCGAATTGGGTAGCTGGAAATTCATTAGATACCTGATCTAGCGCTGTCTTATAATCAGAACCCACGGCGATTATCACTTCGCAACTCTTGCTAACCAAACTGCGCAGGCGTTTGACTCGATCAGCGGCCGTGCCATCTGTTACGACGCCTTCAACGGTGAAAGTCATTTCAGTTTGTGCTTTTTTGACCCCCGCCAAGGTGGCATCGTTAATTGAAAGATCTCCAAGTCCACCGGTGTCGTAAGCAATACAAATTTTATTCGCAGCGTTGGCCGGTGTGGGTCCAATAACTACCGCGGCAAGGACTAGCGCAATTACTGAAATGCTGGATCGAAGTTTCATTAGAGAACCAAACCTAGATTCTTATAGCTTTGCGCGACTGTTGCACTAGCCACGGTACGCGCTTTATCTGCACCCGTGTGAAGAACCTGAACGAGATGGCTCTCATCCTCCAAGAGCTCAAGGGCCCGAGCACGTATTGGTCTTAGGTATTCGACCACTACTTCAGCAACCGCACCTTTAAAATCGCCATAACCTTGACCGGCAAATTCATTTTCTAGCTCGCTAATTTTCTTACCTGAAAGCGCCGAATGAATTGTGAGTAGATTACTTATTCCTGGTTTCTCTTTTTCATCGAATTTAACTTCTCGTCCCGCATCTGTAGTTGCGCTCTTTATCTTCTTTGTATTCGCCTCCGGAGTATCCATAATTTCAAGAACGCCAGCGGCTGAACCAGATGATTTGCTCATCTTATTTGTTGGCTCTTGTAAATCATAAATCTTCGCACCAGATTTAAGAATAACTCCTTCTGGAATACGGAAGGTGTCTCCAAAGCGAGTATTGAAGCGAGTTGCTAAATCTCGAGTTAGCTCAATGTGTTGTCTTTGGTCTTCGCCGACTGGCACATAATGTGCTTGATACAAAAGGATATCGGCAGCTTGCAACATCGGATAGGTAAACAAGCCGACTCGGGCTGAATCTGCTCCACCTTTGGCGGATTTATCTTTAAATTGCGTCATTCGATTTGCTTCACCAAAGCCAGCGATACATTCCATAATCCATCCAAGTTGATTATGTTCGGCCACGTGTGATTGCACAAAGAGCGTTGACTTTTCAGGTGAAATTCCCAGAGCAATCAGCTGTGCCGCAGATGTCAAAATTCTCTTGCGCAAAAGTGCAGGATCAATTTCGCCTGTAAGCGCGTGCAAATCTACGATGCAATAAAAAGCGTCGTTTCCTTCTTGGAGCTCGACCCATTGCTTGAGCGCACCTAGGTAATTTCCGAGGTGGAACGAGTCACTTGTCGGCTGAATGCCGGAAAGGATGCGCTTGGCCATGTTGTTATTCTCGCACGAATCGCTAACTACGCGATATCAGTAACTGCCCTGCGCGCTTGCCCTCCATAGTTAAAACGGTGATGCGAATACCATTTATGCCAACCACATCATTTGCCACAGGAATTCGCCCTAAAAAGTGCATTACATATCCGCCAGCTGTTTCATATGGTCCATCTGGAATATCAATGCCTGTTTGATCTCTCAGATCATCGAGTGAAATCAGTCCATCTACTTCAAAATCACCAGTTCTGGCCTGTTGAGAGACTTCTTCATCATCACTGTCATATTCATCCTTGATATCGCCGATAAGGCATTCCACCAAATCTTCCAAGGTCACAATGCCATCAGTGCCGCCATATTCATCGAGAACAATGGCTAAGTGCTGACGTTGATTGCGCATCTCAGTAAGGGCAGGAAGCACACCCTTTGTGCCAGGCAGAAACATGATGTTACGAACTAGCTCTTGAATCTTTCCGCCAGCACTTACTAGCGATGTATCCAATAAATCGCGAACGTGAATAAACCCAATTACTTCGTCGGTTGAACCACGGACTACTGGATAGCGAGAATGTGCGCGATCAACGGCGAGCGCGATTGCTTTACCGACTGTTAGTGAGGCATCCATAAAATCAACTTCAGTGCGCGGCACCATCACTTCGTGAACCTGGCGCTCGGATGCATTGAAAACTTCTTCTACGATATCGCGCTCTTCTGCGGTAAGTGCGGCATGGCCGCTTACTAGATCAAGCAGCTCTTCTTCTGACATTTGGCTACGTTGTTCTTTAGGATCAACTCCGAATGCGCGTACGACAATATCTGTCGATCGAGATAGCAGCCAAATAATTGGACGGAAAAACTTGGCGGTAAAGTCAATAGCACCCGAACTCCAAAGGGCAATTTCCTCTGTGCGAAATAGCGCTAATCTTTTCGGTACAAGCTCACCAAATACAAGTGAGAAGTAAGCAATAACTAGAGTTACGCCAACAAGCGAAGTTACATTTGCAACGGCTTCCGATAAACCTAATTCAACGAGTTGCGGAATAACGTAGACACCGAGTTTCTCCGCACCTAGGGCAGCTGATAAGAATCCGCATACAGTTACACCGACCTGCGCAGCGGCCAAAAAGCGATTTGGATTGCTTGCCAGCTTTGCAACTTTTGCGCCACGTTTACCTCTAGATGAGAGTTGACGAATCTGACTTTCACGAAGAGAGATGAGTGCGATTTCAGCTGCAACAAAGAGTGAGCCGAGCATGATGAGGCCCGCTACTGTGGCTAGATCGCCCAGTAACGAACCAATCGGGTATGGGTCCATAAGGTTGCCAATTCTACTTCTTTTGCGCTTTTCCCCGAGCACTCATTGGCCAACAAGCCTGGTTTAGCCCGATTCCCCACTCTTGATTCTGTGCATTATCCTTAGCCAGCCTAGCCACCCGGTTAGCACCTTCATCCTTGGACCGTCGGGCACGTACCTGCCCGGAGAAGGAAGTATCTGTCATGGCTTCAGTTGTATTCGAAAGCGCTACACGTATATATCCAGGCACTACCAAGCCTGCGGTCGACAAATTAAATCTAACCGTTAACGACGGTGAATTTTTGGTTCTTGTTGGTCCATCAGGTTGCGGTAAATCAACCTCACTTCGTATGTTGGCCGGTCTTGAAGAAGTTGACGAAGGTCGAATTCTTATTGGAGATCGCGATGTAACAAACGTTGCACCAAAAGATCGCGATATCGCGATGGTCTTCCAGTCATATGCGCTTTACCCACACATGACTGTCGCAGAAAATATGGGCTTCGCGTTAAAGATCGCCGGAGTTGCAAAAGAAGAGCGCGATAAGCGCGTTAATGAAGCAGCTAAGTTGCTTGACCTTGAACCATACCTAGAGCGCAAGCCAAAGGCTCTTTCCGGTGGACAGCGTCAGCGCGTTGCAATGGGCCGTGCAATTGTTCGCGAGCCACAGGTTTTCCTTATGGATGAACCTCTTTCAAACCTTGATGCGAAGTTGCGCGTTGCAACTCGTACACAGATCGCTGCGCTGCAGCGTCGCCTTGGAATCACAACTGTTTATGTAACACACGATCAAGTTGAAGCGATGACAATGGGTGACCGCGTTGCCGTGCTGAAGGATGGCCTGCTTCAACAAGTAGATACCCCACGTAACCTCTATGACACTCCAGCGAATGCATTCGTTGCCGGCTTTATCGGATCCCCTGCAATGAATCTGCTTTCGGCTCCGGTCAGTGGTGGCAAAGCGATTCTTGGTGATCTCGCAATTGATGTTCCAGGATCTGCTGGTGAAACAGTCACTGTTGGAATCCGTCCCGAAGGTTTCGCACCTGCGGCAAGCGGATTTAAGGTTGTAGTTGAAGTGGTCGAAGAGCTAGGCGCGGATGCATTTGTTTACGGCCGACCAGCTGATGCATCAGTTAAATTCGCACAGGCCGGTGATGAAGGCGCGCAAGTAATTGTTCGTTGGGATCCAAAAAATCCACCTAAGCCGGGTGAAACGATAACTGTTGCTGCTGTTGCAAATTCTGTTCACCTCTTTAACTCTTCAACTGGAGAACGTTTAAAGTAATAGTTAAGAGAAATGAAGGCTTCCTCTTAACACATGCACTTTTCCTGGACCATATTTGCGCCAAGCATCTGTTAATACCAAGGCAGTATCTTCATCAATGCCGATCAACGTGGCATCTGCATCCTGGCGAATTATCGCTGCACTAACTCGATCAGGAAGCCATCCTAAAAATTTGTCGTAATGCGGGATCACTTCTATATCGGGCAATAAGTTAAGTCCCTCGCTGATATGTGACCGGCGAATACCAATAATTTTGCCACCAAAGGCCATTGCGCCTGCCGAGCATCCCGCAAGTGAAGCGCCAGATTCCCAGGCCGAAATAATTGCTGACCACAGAGGAGTATCACGAAAAATGTCTGCTAAATGAGCTGGATCTCCCCCGGAAAAATAAATTAAGCCAGCGTTCTTAACTTCTTCTATCCATTGCGGATTATGTGCATCTTCGCGAGTCAGGACTGGCAGATTTTTAACTTCGCAACCGATTCGCGCTCCTTGTTCTGCTCCGCGTATTTTCCAGAAATCTAAACGATCGTTGCCTTCCTTGCCGGCAGCAGTCGGTATTTGAATAAATGTATTGGACTTTCCTCGAGAAATAGCTAAGCGCAAGAGCTCACTTTCGAGCGCTTGCGCTTGCGGTAAATACTCACCAGAACCAACAAGGGCAATTGCACCAGGCTGGATACCGAGCATGCTTAGGCCATTGCAACTTTCAGATTTTCATCGATTGAGTTAAGGAACTCTTGCGTTGTCTGCCAAGGCGCGGTCTTGGAAATCAAGAACGCAAGATCCTTAGTCATCTTGCCTGATTCAACAGTCTCAATACAGACTCGCTCGAGAGTTTCACAGAACTTCGCTAATTCTGCGTTGTTATCCAACTTTGCGCGGTGAGCTAGGCCCTGTGTCCAGGCAAAGATTGACGCTATTGGATTAGTCGATGTTGCTTTACCTGCTTGATGATCGCGGTAATGGCGAGTAACTGTTCCGTGAGCAGCCTCTGATTCACAGATTGTTCCATCCGGAGTCATTAGCACTGATGTCATTAAGCCAAGTGAGCCATAACCTTGCGCGACGGTATCTGATTGCACATCTCCGTCGTAGTTTTTACAGGCCCAAACGTATCCGCCTTCCATACGAAGTGACATTGCAACCATGT
>CANMCL010000040.1 GCA_947496345.1 Actinomycetota bacterium | reverse complement strand
TAGGTTCTAGATCTAAAACCTCAAAGACGCGCTCGAAAGAAACCAACGCGCCCATAACATCAACTCGGACTGTCGCTAACGCGACTAGGGGACCGTATAGACGCGCCAAAAGCGTTGTGATGGCGATCAGGCTTCCGACGGTAATCGCACCATCAATAGCCAGGTGGCCACCGATCCCGTAGGCGATCGCAGTAGCTAGCGCTGCAATACTGATCAGTGCGATAAAAAAGAATGTGTTGAGCATCGCCATTGAGATACCAAGATCAGCAACTTTGCGGGCTTTCTTTTTGAAAACCTTTGACTCCTCATTCAAATCTCCATATAACTTCACCAGAAGAGCTCCCGAGACGTTGAAGCGCTCGGTCATAGTTGAAGACATTTCTCCATTGATTTCGAAAGAATCACGCGTATATCCCTGCAAGCGGGCACCGATCCACTTTGTTGGGGCTAAGAAAACTGGAAGTAGCAGAAGTGAAGCAACGGTAATTTGCCAACTTAGCGCCAACATTGTTCCGACAACCAAGATAAGAGTAAGCACATTGCTGATTAGCCCTGAAAAAGTAGAGGTGAAGGCACGTTGCGCACCAATAACATCAGAGTTAATTCGGGTTATCAAAGCACCCGTCTGAGTGCGTGTGAAAAAAGCAATTGACTGCTCTTGTACGTGGCGGAAAACTTGTGAGCGAAGATCGTAAATCAAACCTTCACCGATTTTTGCAGAGATCCAACGAACCACGATATTGATTACAGCGGTCAAAATCGCCAAGACTGCGACGGCAACCGCCATAGTAGTTACGACGGTACGGTCTTTTGGAATTACACCTTGATCGATGAGTTCGCGCAGTAATAGCGGGGTGGCAACCGTCAATATCGCATCAGCGATAAGACAGAAAAGAAAGAGTGCGAAAGTTGATTTATATGGAATCGCGTAAGTGAATATGCGTTTAAGCGTTCCGGGACGTAGCTTTGCGTTCTTTACAGATTGATCAGAACTTAGAGTTCTTAGCGCCATCCAGCCAGCGTGCATGGACACTTGAAACCCCGATTCGTAGAGATAAAGAAAACCTTAAACAGTAAATCCTAATGCGCGTAACTGCTCGCGCCCATCATCGGTGATCTTATCGGGACCCCAGGGTGGCATCCACACCCAATTGATTTTTACATCAGAAGTAAGTGGAGCTAACGCTTGACGAGTTTGATCCTCTATCACGTCCTGCAATGGGCAAGCCGCTGAAGTTAAAGTCATATTTAAAACGGCGATATTGTTATCGTCGACCATTACGTCGTAGATCAAACCGAGGTCAACAACATTGATTCCGAGTTCAGGATCAACTACATCCTTCATCGCCTCTGTTACATCATCAACTGCAGCAACCATTATTGGTCCTCTCTCTTCTGCTTATTAGTCTAGTTTAGATTTAGATTGAGCCTGAACACTGGCATCTTTAAAGGCCATCCAACCCAAGAGCGCACACTTTATTCGAGCCGGGTATTTCGAGACACCGGCGAGGGCGATTGCATCTTCCAACACCGCTTCATCACCTGAAACGGTCCCCTTGCTCTGCATGAGTGCAACGAAGTGATCAAAGATGGAATAGGCCTCGCCGATCTTCTTGCCGATTAACAAATCTGTGAGAATCGAAACACTTGCTTGCGAGATTGAGCAACCAACCCCATCCCAGGAAATATTGCTAATCGTTCCATCCGTGATCGTTAAATTTAGATCTATTTCATCTCCACAAGAAGGATTGACGTGATGAACCTGTGCATCATAATTCGATGAGAGCTTTTTATTTTGAGGGCGTTTGTAGTGATCTAAAATCACTTCTTGATAAAGGTTATCTAACTGCATTAGCCGAAGTATTTCTGCGCATCGCGAACGCCATCAACAAGGACGTCTATATCTGCCAAAGTGTTGTAGAGATAGAAAGAGGCACGGGTCGTTGCGGGAACGCCCATCTTGCGAGTCAGTGGCCAAGCGCAGTGATGCCCTGTGCGAACTGCAATTCCTGAGTTATCTAAGAACTGGCCAAGGTCATGTGGGTGAATCTCTCCTAAAGTGAATGAAACCGCTCCCCCACGCAGATTCATATCTACCGGACCAACAATTTTAAGATCTTGGATTTCCTGCAATTTAGATATCGCATACTCTGTAATTGCAATCTCGTGGTTATGAATTTTCTGCATTCCGATTGCCGTTAAATAATTAAGCGCGCTTCCCAATCCAACGATCTGCGCCATATTTGGTACACCTGGTTCAAATTTACGCGGCGCAGGTGCCCAGGTGGCATCAGTCATTGTGACGCTTTCGATCATAGAACCACCGAAGAGAAATGGTGGGAGTTCATCAAGCAGGTTTGAACGACCCCAAAGAACGCCGACGCCAGTTGGGCCAACCGCTTTATGTCCGGAAAAAACTAGGAAATCAATATCAAGTGCACCAACATTCACTGGCATATGGGGCACTGATTGACACGCATCAAGTATGAAAATCGCACCGACTTGGTGAGTGCGCTTAACCAAATCAGTCAGAGGATTGATTGTGCCAAGCACGTTGGATTGATGAGTTAAAGCAACAATCTTGGTACGATTTGTAATCACTCCATCCATATTTGAAAGATCTAAGCGTCCGTCAGGGGTTACTTCAAACCATTTAAGAACAGCGCCAGTTCGCTTTGCAAGTTGTTGCCAAGGAATCAAATTAGCGTGATGTTCCATCTCGGATACGACGATCTCGTCGCCGGCTTGGAGATGAAATCTATTTCCAACTGGAGAATTACCGATTGAATACGCTAAAAGATTAAGTGCTTCGGTTGAATGCTTGGTGAAAACAATTTCATTAACAGCACCGCCCAGAAAATTAGCAACCACTTCTCTTGCCGATTCAATTGCTTCCGTTGCTTCCTCAGCCAACTGATGTGCGCCACGATGTGCGGCAGCGTTATGGTTCCGATAGAAATTAGATTCTGCATCTATAACCACCGTGGGCTTTTGACTTGTAGCGCCGCTATCGAGATAGACCAACCGTTTTCCGTCGCGAATGCTCCGATCAAAGATCGGAAAATCCTTCCGAATTACTAGTGGGTCAAAGGTCATAACAAATTACGCGGTGACGTACTCCGCATAACCGTTAGCTTCCAACTTATCGGCGAGCTCTGGTCCACCTTCTTCTACGATCTTGCCATTAGCAAAGACGTGTACGAAATCAGGCTTGATATAACGCAAAATGCGGGTGTAGTGGGTAATTAAAACCACCCCAATGTTGTTACTTTCCTTGGCACGATTAACACCCTCTGAGACGATACGTAGCGCATCTACGTCAAGACCCGAATCAGTTTCATCAAGAATTGCAATTTTTGGTTTCAATAGTTCAAGTTGCATGATTTCGTGACGCTTCTTTTCGCCACCGGAGAAACCTTCGTTTACGTTGCGCTGTGCAAATGAAGGATCCATGCTGAGCGCCTGCATAGCATCCTTAACTTCGCCAACCCAGGTGCGTAGCTTTGGAGCTTCACCGCGAAGTGCGGTTGCTGCTGTGCGAAGGAAGTTAGAAACTGATACGCCAGGAACTTCAACTGGGTATTGCATCGCCAAGAAGAGGCCAGCCTTGGCACGTTCGTCTACGGTCATCTCAAGAACATCTGCGCCATCCAGGGTCACGGTGCCACCAGTGATGTTGTACTTGGGATGTCCTGCGATTGAGTAAGCGAGAGTTGATTTACCTGAACCGTTAGGGCCCATGATGGCGTGTGTTTCGCCTGACTTAATTGTGAGGTCTACACCTTTAAGAATTTCTACTGCACCGTTTTCGGTATCTACAGAAACCTTCAAGCCGCGAATTTCTAATGTACTCATCGAATTACCTAACTACGCTTCTACCGTGACGGAGTCTCCGTCAACGATTACTGAATAAACTTTTATTGGTGCAACTGCAGGAGGCGTAAGCGCTTCCCCGGTTCGTAAATCAAATTCAGCGCCATGCAACCAGCACTCAATTTTGAAATCTAAGATGTCACCTTCAGAAAGTGATGCATCAGAGTGTGTACAGGTGTCATCAACCGCGAAAACCTGATCACCGATTCGTGCCACACAGATTGCGCGACCGTCTTTCTCGATTCTTACTGGTTTACCTTCGGTTAGCGAAGAAAGATTTAGATCGCTCATTAAGCACCTGCCTTGGCTAGCTCAAAATCAATACGGTCCATAAGACGCGTCTGGATCTCTTCATTGCCGATTTCAGAAACTACCTCGTTAAAGAAACCGCGGACGACTAAACGTCGGGCATCAGCCAGAGTTATTCCGCGGGACATTAAATAGAAGAGTTGTTCATCATCGAATCGCCCCGTTGTGCTGGCATGGCCCGCTCCGACGATCTCGCCTGTTTCAATTTCAAGATTAGGAACAGAATCTGCGCGCGCACCATCAGAGAGCAAAAGGTTGCGATTTAATTCGTAGGTATCGGTTCCTTCTGCGGCGGCGCGGATAAATACATCGCCGATCCAGACCGTGTGTGCTTGATCCCCAGCTAGCGCACCTTTGTAGTTGACTCGAGATTTCGCATTAGGCACTTTGTGATCGACAAACATGCGATGCTCAAAGAACTGACCAGAAGTCGCAAAGTAAACACCAAGCAATTCGCATGAAGCACCAGGTGCGGCAAATTCAACTGTTGGCAAGAGTCTTACTAGCGAACCACCGATTGTGACGATGATGGATTTAAATGAAGCATCACGATCAACGACGGCGTGTTGGCGACCAGCGTGAATGCTCTTGCTCCCCCACTCTTGAAGAGAAACCAAAGTCAGACTGGCACCTGGCGCGACTGAAATTTCTAGATCTTCGGCTAAATGTGTATCTCCGGAGTTCTCGATGATTACAGTTGCGCGAGCGTGGTTTTCGACGCGAATTAAGATACGGGAAAATTCAGCAGTATCTAGAGCCCCGGCAGAGCGCTTTAAAAATATTGGCTCCGCAACTTCTGTATTAGCAGCGATAGTTAAAACCGAAACCTCTTTAGCGAAATCACGGATCCGTGCGACGATTACATCGTCACTTTCGGAAATTGGTGCGGCTTCCGAGGCTGAAACAAGAGCGAATGAAACTCCCGCAATATTTCCAGAACCGAGTGAAAGAGAGTGACGATCCGCAATTACTGCAGTGCCATCGTGAAGGCCACCTAAACGCTTTAACGGGGTAAAGCGCCAGGCCTCCTCACGTCCAGTTGGCGTTAAATAGTTGGTTGTAAGGGTTGTCATTAACCAACAGCGCCTTCCATTTGCAACTCGATCAGCCGGTTAAGTTCAAGTGCGTACTCCATAGGAAGTTCGCGGGCGATTGGTTCAATAAATCCGCGAACAATCATCGCCATCGCTTCATCTTCAGTTAGGCCGCGAGACATCAAGTAGAAGAGTTGATCATCACTGATCTTGGAGACAGTCGCTTCGTGTCCCATAGATACATCGTCTTCGCGAATATCTACATAAGGGTAGGTATCAGATCGTGAAATCGTATCCACCAAGAGCGCGTCGCACTTAACTGTGCTCTTTGAGTGGTGTGCACCTTCTTGAACTTGTACAAGTCCGCGATAAGACGTGCGTCCTCCACCACGTGCCACTGACTTAGAGATAACAGATGAAGATGTGTAAGGAGCGGCGTGAACCATCTTGGCTCCAGAATCTTGGTGCTGTCCAGGACCGGCGAAAGCGAGAGAAAGAGTCTCACCTTTTGCATGTGGGCCCATCAACATCACAGCTGGATATTTCATAGTTACCTTTGAACCGATATTGCCATCGACCCATTCCATAGTTGCACCTTCAGCGCAGGTTGCCCGCTTGGTAACTAAGTTGTAAACGTTATTAGACCAGTTTTGAATAGTGGTGTAACGAACGCGTGCACCTTTTTTAACAATGATTTCAACGACTGCAGAGTGAAGTGAATCTGATTTATAGATAGGTGCTGTACAGCCTTCAACATAGTGAATGTAAGAGTCTTCATCAGCAATGATCAGCGTGCGTTCAAACTGACCCATGTTCTCCGTATTGATGCGGAAGTAAGCCTGCAATGGAATATCTACATGAACACCTTTAGGTACATAGATAAATGAACCACCTGACCAGGCAGCTGTATTTAGCGCAGCAAATTTATTGTCGCCGACTGGGATAACAGAACCAAAATACTCTTTGAAGAGTTCTGGGTGCTGCTTTAACCCGCTATCGGTATCAAGGAAGATAACGCCTTGTTTTTCGAGATCTTCACGGATTGAGTGATAGACAACTTCTGACTCATACTGTGCTGCAACACCAGAAACGAGGCGTTGTTTTTCGGCTTCCGGAATACCTAAACGATCGTAAGTATTTTTAATTTCATCTGGCAGGTCATCCCAAGTCGCTGCCTGCTTCTCAGTTGAGCGCACGAAATATTTAATGGTGTCGAAGAAAATTCCGGTTAGGTCTGATCCCCATGACGGCATCGGCTTCTTTTCAAATAGTGACAAGCCCTTCAGGCGCATGTCGAGCATCCACTGTGGCTCACTCTTCTTGGAAGAGATGTCGCGAACAACTTCGTCATTAATTCCGCGGCGTGAATTAGCGCCGGCGTCATTACCGTCAGACCAGCCGTATTCGTAATTTCCAAGTCCGTCTAGTTCTGGGTGTGCAGTTGTCATGACCGCGCCTTTCCGGCTGTTAGTGGTTGTTTCTTACTTATATTTGGAATGTAGGTTGTGCAAACACCATCACCGTGGGCGATAGTGGCTAAACGTTGTACGTGTGTTCCGAGCAACTTAGAGAAAGCTTCAGTTTCTGCTTCGCAGAGTTGGGGAAATTCAGATGCTACGTGTGCGATTGGACAGTGATGTTGGCAGAGTTCTTCACCTGTTGCGCGTGCTTCAACACTAGCTGCATAACCTTGTTCGGTTAAGAAAGATGCCAAGGCATCTAATTTGTTGGCACCCTTCGCCATTGCAAGCGCGCCTTTACGTTCAATATCGTCAGCGCGAGATTTCGCGAAGGCGGTAATTAAATGTTCGCCAGATTGTGCTGACATAAACTTCAGTGCTGCAACTGCAAGGTCGTCATAGGAATGTTCAAATTTTTCGCGACCTGAATCGGTCATAACAAATACCTTCGAAGGTCTGCCGCGACCACGGGTAGATGAAATTCGTGGTTCGCGCGCTTCCAAAATTCCGTCGGCGGTAAGCAAATCTAAATGTCGGCGAATTCCCGCTGGAGTTAAACCTAAGCGCTCGCCCAGGGCGGCTGCAGTTGATGGACCATTTTCCAGAATGGAGCGGGCCACCGCATCGCGAGTACGCGGATCGTCGCTGCCCTTCAGGGCTGGTCCTCCAGTTATTTTCACAACAGTATTGTGTCGTAATTCGCTCACGCTTTCCACTCAGAGCGCGTGGCGAAGGTCCTAGTCTTAAGCCATGAAATTGCGCCGCGCCCTTTATGGAGTTTTGCTCATTTTGCAGGCGGGGCTGGTTCTAACCGGTGGGGCTGTGCGCCTAACTGGATCAGGGCTGGGCTGCCCAACTTGGCCAGAATGCACGCCGGGTTCTTACACTCCTGTCCCCAATCAAGCCGAGGGTCAATTGCACGCTTGGATTGAATTTGGAAACAGATTGCTTACCTTCGCACTAGTAGCGGTCGCGCTCGCTGTTCTGGTGCACGTACTGTTTAAGAAGCGTAGGGATTTACGCTTGTTAGCACTTGGTCAGGTTCTTGGAATATTAGGTCAAGGCCTACTTGGTGGGATCACCGTGCTGACAGCTTTGCACCCGCTACCTGTAGCAGCACACCTTTTACTTTC
>CANMCL010000039.1 GCA_947496345.1 Actinomycetota bacterium | reverse complement strand
GTGGAATTTTAGTTGCCTACCGCAGCGGCAAAATTCGCGTAACCCCAAAGTTCACTCGCATCCTGTTTGGTGCTTTGATAGGTTACTTCGTTTTCTCACTCATCACTATGTTCACTGGACGTCCAGGCGGAGCGACAGGCTTACTAGTAGCTGTAGCAGCTGTTGCGCTTGCAACATTCTTCTTGGTACTTGATTTTGATCAGATCGAACGCACTATCGCTGCTGGCGCTCCACAACAGGAGTCTTGGCGTATGGCATTTGGTTTGATGGTCACAATTGTTTGGTTGTATATGGAAGTTTTGAGATTGCTCTCAATCCTTCGTAACAGTGACTAAATAAACTCAGCTAGAAATTAGCGAGATTGCCCGAGATGCGAAGCCCGCGTCTCGGGCAATTTTGTTGCTACAAAGAAGGCAACAAACATTAAAGCGGCGCTAACCGCGAATGCGGGGCGGAAGCCATAGTGATCGGCGATAAAGCCAAGAGCAATTGGCGCAACCATTGCACCTGCATCTCCGGACATTTGGAATACAGCAATCACTTGTCCGCCTTTGCCTTTCATAACATCGCCCACAATCGCAGCCGTTGACGCAAGGAAAATCGAGCCAAATGCGGCGATAACCATTGATAACAGGAACATCCAAGGCTGAACGGTTGCTACTAAAACTAGAACTGAAATCCCCAAGAGAGAGGTCCCTAAAAGGGCAGAGTACTTTCTACCCTTTGTATCGGATAGCCCGCCGGCTTTAAGTAATAGAAAACCTTGAATTACTGATGAGATCGTAAAGCCCAGCCCAAGATATCCAGCGGTTGATTTCATCTCTTCCACCATAAATAAGGGCAAGATAGAACGTGACATTCCAAAGAGAACTGATGCGGTGCAGAATGAAATTGTAAGAGCGATTAGATATGGCTTACTGGAAAGCGCATCACGCATCGAGCCCTTTTCGTTAACAATTTTTTCGGTTGGGCGCGCAGCGAGTACCGAGTTGCGTAGTAAAAATCCGCCAGCAGCACTCGAGACAACCAAGAGAATTGCATATACGAGCAGTGGTGCGCGAAGTGAAATCGCAGTTAGAAATCCACCAATTACTGGTCCTGCCATCATGCCAACCAGGAAGCTGGTGTTATACAGGGATTGTGCTCGAGCTCTGTGGTCGTCATCGGTAGCGCGCAAGATAATTGAACCGGCTGCAACCGAGAACATTGAGGATCCAAGTCCACCTGCTGTGCGGTAAATCAAGAGTTGTTCGTAGTTTTGGGAGAATGCCGCTGCAAATGATGAGAGTGCTACCAATCCGACTCCGACTGTGTAAACCAATCTTTCACCAAATACATCAACTAACTTTCCTGATATCAACCCACTAGCAAATCTTGCAAAAGCGAATGCTGAAAGGATTGAGCCAACTTGTGCATTGTTTACGCCAAATGAGCGCGCAAATAGCGGCAACGTTGGTGCGATGACTCCAAATCCAACCGCTACAAAGAATGAGGCAAAGACAAGAACTCCAACCTCTCGCGGAAATTCTGCGAATGGATTGGAGAACTTACTTCTCTCTTTATAAGTCAATTGCGCTTAACCGATTGCCTCACCAGCAGAATCCTCACGAGCTGCTGCATAATCTTTATTGGTACGAAGTGGGGTTTCACGAAGGAAGAGTGCGAGCAAGAATCCGAAGGCTGTAATTGGAACTGCCACAAGGAAAACAACCTGGAACGAGTTCACAAATGCATTTAAGGCGGTGGTCTGCGCTTCTGGAGGAAGTTGAGCAATCACACTTGTGTTCTGCTTTAACTTTTCTATATCGCTACTGTTGAAAGAGAGTGCAGCGGTGGGATTACTTACCGCTAATTCATCGCGTCCCACGATCAAGTAATGACCTAAACGGTTGGAAAGAATGGCTCCAAATAGTGCAGTGCCAAATACAGAACCCAGTGAGCGGAAGAAAGTATTAGAGCTAGTAGCAACGCCCATATCTTTGTAATCAACCGAGTTTTGCAAGGCGATAACGATTGTCTGCATTGATAGGCCCAGTCCAGCGCCAACCATAATTGCATAAATTGAAAGCTGCCAGAAAGGAGTTGTGGCGTTAAGTGTTGCCATCAACAAGATACCGACTGTCATAACAGCGGTTCCGATAATTGGGAAGCGCTTGTAATAACCGTGTTTTGTGATGGCTTTACCGCTGTAGATAGAAGTAGAGACAATTCCAAGCATAAACGGGATCAACTTCAAGCCCGCTTCAGTTGCTGTGTCACCTTTAACGACCTGCAGATAAAGTGGCAACATAACGATTGCGCCAAACATTCCTGCACCAATAATGAAGCCAAGTGCAGAAGTTAATGAAAAAGTGTGATTCTTAAAGAGGGCAAGAGGAATAATCGGTTCTTTAGCTTTGCCTTCCCAAACCAGAAAAATCAACGCTAGTAAAATACCAGTGGCAAGATATGCAATTGTTGTTGAGTTACTCCAACCGCGTTCTGGGCCATACACGGATACGCCAAGTAACGTTGATGACACGGCTGCAACCATAAGAAGTGCACCCAGGTAATCAATATTGTGTTCGCGTTTAACTTTTGGAATGTGCAACACAGCCGAGGTAATTACCATCGCTGCGATACCAAATGGGATGTTTATGTAGAAAATCCAGCGCCATCCGGTAATTCCAAGAATGCTTGCATGGTCTGAAAAGAATCCACCGAGCAATGGGCCTGCAACTGAAGAAAGACCCCAAACCGCACCGAAATAACCTTGATAACGACCGCGTTCACGCGGCGGCACAATGTCACCAATGATCACGAAAGTAAGCGCCATAAGCCCACCTGCACCAAGTCCTTGCAGTGCACGTGTAGCAATTAACTGCGTCATATCCTGCGATGCACCGGCAAGGAATGAACCAATTAGAAAAGTAACAATTGCGAACTGGAAAACAATACGGCGACCGTAAATATCAGAAATTTTTCCGTATAAAGGCGTTGATGCAGTTGATGTCAGAAGGTAAGCCGTAACTACCCAGGTGTAATGGTTAAGTCCGTTAAAGTCTTCGACGATGCTCTTAAGAGCGGTTGAAACAATGGTCTGATCAAGGGCCGCTAAAAGCATGCCGGTCATCAATCCGCTGAGGATAATCATTATCTCTTTATGGGAATGCTCTTTCACTGGACCATGGCTAGACATCGGGACCTCTCGAGAAACGCTATTTTTGTTTGCAATAAGTAATGCAATGTCGGTAAGTTTACTCCGTGAAATCAGTTATAGCCGAAGACTTAGTAAAAACTTATCGCAATGGGGCTGTTCGTGCCCTAGATCACTTGTCACTTGATGTTGAAGAAGGCACTGTTTTAAGCGTGCTTGGCCCAAATGGTGCAGGAAAGACAACGTGCGTGAGAATTCTTGCAACGTTATTGAAACCTGATTCAGGTCGCGCCATGGTTGGTGGAATCGATGTAATCAAACATCCTGAAAAAGTCCGTGAAGTAATTGGGCTTTCAGGTCAATATGCAGCAGTTGATGAGATTTTAACTGGCTGGGATAACTTGGTTATGTTCGGTCAGCTCTATCACTTGGGTAAAAAAGCATCGATCGCTCGCGCCGAAGAATTACTAGAAAAATTCTCACTAACAGATAGCGCAAAAAGACCAATTAAAACTTACTCAGGTGGAATGCGCCGCCGCTTAGATTTAGCGGCATCACTAATCGTTAAACCAAAGGTGCTCTTCTTAGATGAGCCAACCACAGGACTTGATCCACGTGGGCGCCAAGAAATGTGGAGCGTGATTGAAGAGTTGGTAAAAGGTGGAGTTACCTTGCTTTTAACTACCCAATACTTAGAAGAAGCCGATCAGTTGGCTGATGAGATCGCAGTTATTGATCACGGCAAAGTAATTGCTCGTGGCACATCCGATGCCCTGAAGAAGCAAGTTGGCGGCGAACGTTTAGAGATAGTTGTTGAGAGCCAGAACATCACCAAGGCGATGGAAGTTGTCGCCACTGTCAGTGGAAATAAAGCGAGCCTAGATGAAGGCCTGCGCATGATTTCTGCCCCAGTTTCAACAGGTGCAACTGCGCTGATCGAAACACTTCGATCTTTAGATGCCGCCGGCATTCATCCGCTCGATGTTGGTCTGAAGCGCCCATCACTTGATGATGTTTTCCTTTCCCTAACCGGTCACGCGGCTGAGGAGAAGGTTGAAGAACCCGAAGTCACCGGACGTAGAAAGAAGGCAAAGAAGTGAGCGCCTTTAAAGACACGATGATCATTACGCAACGCCAGTTGCGCTTATTAACTCGCGTTCCTGAAGTTTTAATTTTTTCAACGGTTCAGCCCGTGATGTTTGTACTCTTATTCCGCTACGTATTTGGTGGATCAATATCTACTGATCAACCAGGTGGTTATGTTCAACTATTGATGCCCGGAATTTTTGTGCAGACCGTTGCTTTTACCTTGGCGGGAACAGCAGCAGGCCTGGCCGAAGATATGAAGAAAGGTTTGATTGATCGCTTTAGATCGCTACCAATTTCACAATTAGCGCTGATAATGGGCCGCACTCTTGGGGATTCCTTACTTAATATCGTGGTTCTTGCGGTGATGGCTATTGCGGGATATCTCGTAGGTTGGCGCCCAACATCGGGCCTGTTTAACGTCGTAATCGGATTCGTTTTTCTCCTGTTATTTGGTTATGCACTTTCTTGGGTCGGAATCTTTGTTGGATTGTCGGCTTCAGATGCCCGCGTTGTTCAAAACGTGAGTTTCATAATCACATTCCCGCTTACCTTCTTATCCAACGCCTTCGCGCCAACTACCGGAATGCCGCGTGCGCTTCAATACTTTGCTGAGTGGAATCCTGTATCAACAATGGTTGCCGGCTGTCGCGATCTCTTTGGCCTGGAAAATCAATTCGGTGCCACTGCGGGATCTTTCCCAAGTGAGAATCCCTTGCTGACATCATTTTTATACATGATTATCATCATGGCGATCTTTATTCCATTAAGCGTTAGAAAGTATAAGCGCGCTTCTGACTAATAGTTAGTTGCCGCTTTAATTTCGACTTTAATCTCTTTACCGTTTGGCGCAGTGTAAGAAACTGTGTCGCCAATCTTTGCACCCATTACGGCAGCGCCAAGTGGAGATTTTTCGCTATAAACGCTTAGATCACCTGAAGCAATTTCACGCGAACCAAGTAAGAACTTTTCTTCATCGCCAGCAATAATGGCGGTGATCACCATTCCTGGTCCGACCACTCCATCGGCAGATGCTGGGGGAGTTCCGATATGTGCATTCTCAAGCATCTGCTTTAACTGGCGGATGCGCGCTTCCATCTTTCCTTGTTCATCGCGCGCAGCGTGGTAGCCGCCGTTCTCTTTTAAATCACCTTCAGCGCGAGCTGCTTCAATCTTTGCAGTGATCTCTTTACGGCCATCACTTTCCAGATGTGCGAGTTCACCGCGCAAACGATCAGCAGCTTCTTGGGTTAGCCAAGTTTGTGGGGTACTCATAAGGGGCAACGGTATACGAAGTAATTATTTAGCGCGACAACGCACAATTGCTGCGGTAACTGGGGTAGATCGTGCGGGAATTGCAGTGGTTTGCTCACTATAGGCACTGCCAGCAGCGATGGTGTCATCGATCTGCCCGATCACATTCTTATCGAGATCGCGCGCCGTCAAAGTACAAATAACAACTTGGTTCGAATCTGTGCGATCAATCCTGTAACGAATTGAGATTTCATTTTCTGCGGTGACGTTAAATGATATTACTTCGCTACGAATTGCTGGATCGGAATGATGTAATGCGGCCCAAATCAACCAACCGCCGCCAATTAAGGCAAAAATGATCGCAGGTGTGATCCAACCTTTGGTTGAGCGCACGCCATAGCGGTCGTTGAAATCTAAATCCATGGCAAGATTATGGCATGCAAACAGAATTTGATATGGGTTGGGCTGGATCACTGACAGTTCTTACTCTCTGCATCACTGTTGCACTCTTGTTGCGCAGTTTCTACAAGCGCTACAACCGAATGAACGCTCGCAATAATGAAAACCAGAGCGATAATTAAAAAGTTTTTCCAAGGTCTTCTTGTACTTGCCCTTGTCCTAGTTTTGATCGGTCTCGGGAAATGGCAACTAGACCGTGCTGCGATTGTAAAAGAAAGTAACGCTGCTGCAAAGGTAATCGATCCAAACGTTTATACATTAGGAGATTTAGCAACGGCTACTATGCCCCTTGATTCGCGAAACGTTAATAAACAAGTTTCAGTAAGTGGATTCTATGTTGCTAATTTTAGAGCGCCACTGCAGCAAGATGTGGATGGAACTGTCAGCGACTGGGAAGTTGCGTTGTTGCAGATCAATGGTTCAACTGCCCCTTCTGGAATTTTAGTTGTACGTGGACTTTGGGAAGATCGATTAGCAAACCCTGAAGTAGCTATGTCTACTAATATTTCACTTGTTGGAACGCTGCAACCACGGCAATACGATGATCGCGCAGATAATAAGCCAGGTGTAATCTCCAGATTAGATAGCAGCGTCATCGTCGGGTTGGTAGACCTGCAGTTATACGATGGGTTTATTGCTGTTAAATCAGAGAGCACGCGAAATGGCGAGTTGCTCAGAGAACGAGTTGTTCCGCCGACTCCTGTTTCAAGAATCGCAGGGTATTACTGGCAACATATTTCCTACGTTGCGATCTGGTGGCTTATGGCCGCCATAGTTCTTTACCTTCCCTTCTATCGCCGTAGGATTGCCTCATGACCGGTGCCGTAAAGAGATTTCGAGTAATGGCTTTAATCGCCGGAGTAATGTCACTGCTTTTATGGTTTGTTGATCTGCCTGTGGCTTACCTATTAAATAATGAGGATTGGAAGAGCAAGGTCGCCTGGATTCCTTTTGTCCACGGCTGGGTATATGCCGTTTACCTATTAACTGCGCTGCAATTTTCAGTTAAAGCGCGTTGGGAATTACGCCGCGTAATCTGGTTGGCTCTGGCCGGAACTCTGCCAATCGCTTCATTTATTGCGGAACGCAAAATTGTTAAAACCTATTCGTAACGCAATTAAATCTGCGCTCTATCCCTTCTATGAGTCGCGCATTGTTCGGAGCCTTGATTTCTCTAAAACTCCGCGCCACGTTGGGGTAATCCTCGATGGCAATCGCCGCTATGCAAAGGCCAATCCCAGCGAGCTAGATCCAAAGGGTCATCGCCGCGGAGCGAGCAAAATTATTGAATTTCTTGGTTGGTGTGATGAAGCCAAAGTTGAAGTCGTTACTTTGTGGTTGCTATCTACTGAAAACTTTAAGCGCACACCCGAAGAGTTAGATGCTCTTCTTAAGATCATCGGCGAAACCGTGGACGAACTTCACGCAACCGGTAAGTGGAATATCAAAGCGGTGGGCGCCCTTGATCTTTTGCCATCTTGGCTCAGCGAAAAGTTGGCTAATTTGCCCCCTGTTTATGACGGCGGAGTAGAAGTAAATGTGGCAATTGGTTATGGCGGGCGCCGCGAAATCGTGGATGCGGTTAAGGGATATCTGCAAGATCAGAGCGCGCACGGTTCTAGTATTGAAAGCGCGGCTAGTGATTTAACTGCAGATGCGATTTCCAAGTATTTGTATACCGCTGGCCAACCAGATCCGGAATTGTTAATTAGAACATCGGGAGAACAGCGCCTGGGTGGCTTTTTATTGTGGCAGAGCGCACTTTCTGAGTTCTATTTCTGTGAAGCGTACTGGCCAGATTTTCGTCGCGTAGATTTTTTACGTGCACTTCGCGCATATTCACAGCGCCAACGTCGACTCGGTGCATAGCTTTAACCAAGCGTTAATAAATTGCTATGGCGTGTCGCACTTAAAAGAGGGCAGCGAAGTTCTATCTTTTTCTAGTCAGAAGCAACTCCCGCCGGATAAAACTAAAGAGAATGCGAGAGCTGGCCATTGGCTACTCCA
>CANMCL010000038.1 GCA_947496345.1 Actinomycetota bacterium | reverse complement strand
CTTACAGATTCAAGCAACCTACCCGATGGCTCGAACGAGCAGTTCTCAAACGCCATCTGCGTGGTCTTGCTTCAGGTGGGGTTTACCAAGCTATCTGCATCACTACAAATACTGGTGGTCTCTTACACCACCGTTTCACCCTTACACATTTTCATGTGCGGTCTATTTTCTGTGGCACTAATCCCGCGGATTTCTCCGGGTGGGTGTTACCCACCACCTTGCTCTGTGAAGTCCGGACTTTCCTCGGTGTACAAGTACAACGCGGTGATCCGGGCGACTCTTCTCGATAAGGATACGCGAATTACTGAGTGTTACGAAATGCCTTTTTCCTTTTTGGTTGAATTACGAGTGGCATAAAGGCTTGTGAGGGCAGTAATTGTCAAGGCGGAAACAATGACAGTCAGGCTCACCTCGAGCGATATGTCTGGGACGTCTACACCATTTTCGTGTAAAGCATGCAAGATCATCTTGACGCCGATAAATGCCAAGATAAATGAGAGGCCGCGACCAAGGTGGACTAGCCGGTCCATCGCACCTTGCAGCAAGAAGTAGAGCTGGCGAAGCCCCATTAGCGCAAAGATATTCGCTGTAATTACAACGTAAGTGCTGGTTGTTAATCCAAGTATCGCTGGGATTGAATCAAGTGCAAATACTAGATCGGTAACACCCAAAGCGATTAGTGCGATAGCAAAAGTGCTTAAACCTCTATTGCGAAGGAAGGTAATCAACTTACCTTCTTCCTTCTCTACCTCTTCTTTTTCATTGATTAACTTCCAAGCGGTAAAGATTAAGAAAGCACCAAATACATAGAATGCTGAGGTAAAGCGAGTTACCAACGCGACGCCAGCGAAGATCAAGATTACGCGCAGAACAATGGCGATAAGAATTCCAAAGAGAAGAACCAACTGCTGGGATTCCTTCTTTACCTTAAGCGTTGAAATCAAAATGATAAATACAAAGATGTTATCGACCGAAAGCGCATATTCAGTTAGCCAACCTGCGAAAAATTCGGTTCGCATTTGATCTGATGTCCAACGTGGCATCAACAGCCCGAACGTTATTGCAGCAGAAATATAAAAAATCGTCCAACCCAGTGCTTCTTTTGTGCTGGTCTCTTTGTTGCGATGAGCAACTGCCAGTGCCAAGTCAAAAATTATTACTGCGGCAAGACCACCAACAGTTAATAGCCACTCGGTTGAACTGATCATGTGCGAAAGTGTCCTGTCTCGTTAAGGCTGCGCAGGGCGCACAGTCCATCTGATGGCCAAATAGATACTGAAGTTATAGAACACGGAGCGGCGTCTATGTGAAAAACCGCCTCCGTTGGAGCTCCTGTAACTATTTGCGCCGCTAGTTTAATGATTCCGTTGTGCGTAACGACGACAACTCGCTGCCCAGGATAAAGAGCGGCAACTTTTTCTAGCGCTTCTTCAACGCGAACTTCGGCCTGGTCATAAGACTCTCCCCCAGCGGGTGCATAAGAGGTTGAATTAAGCCAGCCTTGGAATTCATCGGGAAACTTTTCCTTCACTTCTTCAAAGGAAAGGCCGTCCCAGTCACCGAATGAAAGTTCATACCAAATCTCATCAAAGTTGATTTCAAGCCCCGTCGCCGCGGCGATCGCTTGAGCGGTTTGCGTAGTACGCGCTAATGGGGAGGCGATTAAAACTTCTGGATTCAATTTCGCAATTGCTCCTGCTACGGCAGCTGCTTGCGCCAGGCCCTTTTCAGTTAACTTTGGATCTAAGGGACCAACGCCAGAAAACTTTCGCATAGGCGTTAAAACGGTCTCACCGTGTCGAACCATATAAATCATTGTTGGTACTTCTTCACTGCGCATTCGCTCGGATAAGTAATTCTGCTGCACTTGTGGTTCGGGTTTGTGGGCAGAGCCGCCATCAAGGGCCTTATTGGCTAATCGATCTGCGTGTGAGTTTTCATCGCGTGGGATCCAAGAGTAAGTAACTAGAGATGGATCGTGCGCTGCTCGGCATTGCTTAGCTAAATCGCGCATATCAGCGTGCTTGATCTGCCAACGCCCAGACATTTGTTCCACAACTAACTTGGAATCCATTGCTACTTCAACGGTGGCTGCTGCATCTAATTTATGGATGTGGCTAAGACCAGCAAGCAATCCGCTGTATTCGGCCACATTATTTGTTGCAATGCCAATTACATCAAAGAGTTCAGCAACGATCTTTCCATTTTCGGTTACCACCGCTCCGTAACCTGCAGGGCCAGGATTTCCGCGGGATCCCCCGTCGGCAGTTAATTTAAATTTGCGAGACATTTATAAGCCACGCACCAATATGCACCGACATTCTTCACAACGAGATACTTCATCCTCGGCGAGCGCCGCAATACGTTGCAGCTCGATGGTATTTAAAGTTAAGTGACAGCCTTTGCACTGATTGCCGATTAACGCAGCGGCTCCGGTTCCATTGTTTGCGGCACGAATTTTTTCGTATAAAACGATCAATTCAGGATTTACGCTCGCCACGGTCTTGGCACGCTCTTGCGCAGCGGCGCTTAAATCAGCGCCGATCACGGTTAGTGCGTTCTCTTTGGATATCTCCAAGTTGGCGATCTCCAGGGCGAGAGCGGCCTCTTCTTCCTGCAAAGTCGTGATGCGCTCTTTGATGGAATCTACGCGCATCATTATTTCAAGTTCTACTTCTTCTAACTCACTGCGACGTGTAGTGAGTGAGACAAGTTCGTGCTGCAGTTGTTCCAACTCTTTAGCTGCGCCCGTTCCAGATGCTAGACGTGCTTCGTCCCTGGTAATTCGTGAGACAACCTGTTCTACATCGGTTTCAGCGCGGTTCAATTCGCGCTTAACATCGCTCAACTCAGTCTCGGCAGCGATACGGAGATCGCGGGCGTTATTCGCCTTAATCATTAATGAGGAAATGGCGGCAATTTCAGGAAGCGCGGCAGCTTTGGCATTTAGAGATGTAGTTGTGAAGTCGAAGTTTTGGATATCTAAAACCGAACGCTGGTCACTCGGGGTCGCTTTCATAAGTGCCTCCGTAAGAGTGTTTACAGCATATGGAATTTTCTGGTGGGCGCTGAGGGTTTCGAACCCCCGACATTCTCGGTGTAAACGAGACGCTCTACCACTGAGCTAAGCACCCGGTTGTTCCGTGGGAAATACTACCTTAACTACAGAGCGGCGATTGCAGCCTTGTAATCCCCGTTATTACGCGCATCGCCGAGGCCGTTTACGACCGCCCAGCGAATCACGCTCGACTTATCAATGATAAATGTGCCGCGCAAAGCGCAACCAAGATCTTCATTGAAAATTTGATATGCCTTTGCAGCCGCACCATGTGGCCAAAAATCTGCAAGCACTGGGAAGTTGTAACCCTCTTTTTCAGCAAACACTTTCTGCGTAAATGGTGAATCACACGAGATTGCTAGAACTTGAACATCATCATTTTGGAATGCGGCGAGATCATCGCGTATTGCACACAATTCACCGGTGCAAGTACCAGTGAATGCAAATGGAATAAAGAGAACTACGACGTTCTTGTTTCCTTTAAATGATGAGAGAGAAACTTTCGCACCGTGCTGATCTTTTAACTCAAAATCAGGAGCAATGGAACCGACTGACAAACCTGTAAGTGATGTACTCATATGAGAAATCTAGCGCTTGCCAGGCTTTCGTGCGACCAGGCGAGTAGCGGTCCAATCGTTTGCAACGACCAAAGTTGAAGTTTGACTTAAGCCCGCAATCGGTGCGGCATCTTGAATATCACTTGGTTCAACGTGGCCATCGCGTCCAACTTTTGGAGTTAAGACCCATATAGGTCCGGTCTCACTTAAATAGGTAAGGGCATCCATTAATTCATCGACGAGATCTCCGTCACCATCGCGCCACCATAAAATTACGGCATCAACTACTTCGGTTGCAGTGCCTTCAACAAATTTGGTTCCGACAGTTGCGGCGATCTCTTTGCGTAATGCGCTATCGCAATCTGCGTCATATCCGACTTCAAGGACTATCTCGCCTTGAGCAAATCCCATCCCCTTTGCCACGGGATAAGTCCACCGAAACATTTGACCTTTGACAAGGGTTTGCCAAGGTTTTCTGAGATTAAACCTCATTCGATTTTGCTCTACTGTCCCGTAAGCGCGAGAATACGACCATGAGCGAGAACTTCGGCGTCCCAGATCAGATCATTGACCAACTTGTAGATACTGACCCGACCGAGACCGCTGAATGGCAAGCCTCCTTCGATGCCGCTCTCAATAGCGCCGGACCCGTCCGCGCACGTTTCCTAATTCTTAAGCTGCTTCAGCGCGCGCACGAAAAAAATATTGGCGTTGCCGCACTTCGCAATACCGATTACATAAACACAATTACCCCTGAGCATGAACCAGCGTTCCCTGGTGATGAAGCAATTGAACGTCGCATCCGTGCATTTATTCGTTGGAACGCGGCAATGTTGGTGCACCGCGCACAGCGCCCTGGTGTTGGTGTCGGTGGACATATTTCTACTTACGCATCTTCTGCCGCACTTTATGAGGTTGGTTTTAACCACTTCTTCCGCGGACAAGATCATCCTGGTGGCGGAGATCAAGTTTTCTTCCAAGGGCACGCGTCACCCGGAATGTATGCGCGCGCATTTATGGAAGGTCGCTTAAGCGAAGATCAACTAGATGGATTCCGACAAGAACTTTCGCATAAAGGTGGCGGGCTTTCTTCTTATCCGCATCCACGTTTGATGCCTGAATTTTGGCAGTTCCCAACTGTTTCTATGGGTATCGGCCCAATCAATGCGATTTATCAAGCGCGTTTTAACCGTTACTTACAGAACCGCGGAATTAAAGATACAAGTCAGCAAAATGTTTGGGCATTCCTGGGCGATGGCGAAGTTGATGAAGTTGATACCTTGGGTGCAATTGGAATTGCCGCGCGTGAAAAGCTAGATAATTTAACTTTCGTAGTTAACTGTAACTTGCAACGCCTTGATGGACCGGTCCGTGGAAATGGCAAGATTATTCAAGAACTCGAATCAATCTTTGGTGGCGCAGGCTGGAACGTTATTAAGGTTGTTTGGGGTCGCGAATGGGATCCACTATTGGCGCAAGATCGCGAAGGCGCACTCGTTAATTTGATGAACACCACTTTAGATGGCGATTACCAAACATTTAAGGGCGAAAGCGGCGCATATGTTCGCGAAAACTTCTTTGGTCGCGATCCGCGAACTGCTGCAATGGTTTCAAGTTGGTCAGATGATCAAATCTGGGCGTTAAAGCGCGGCGGACATGATTACCGCAAGTTATATGCCGCATACGCTGCAGCGACGCAACCAAATGGCCGACCAACAGTTATCTTGGCAAAAACCGTTAAGGGTTGGACTCTTGGTTCGCACTTCGAAGCCCGCAACTCAACGCATCAGATGAAGAAGATGACCCTTGAAGATATTCGCGAATTCCGTGATCGTTTGGCAATTCCTATTGCTGATGACAAGTTAGATAAGTACACACCTGCTTATTACAAGCCAGCTGAAGATTCTGCCGAAGCTAAGTATTTGCAAGAACGCCGCGCGGCACTCGGTGGCTCACTTCCTCGTCGTCGCAGCGTTTCTCGTCCGTTGGCACAGCCAGCAGATGAAGCCTACGAATCAGTTCGACGCGGTTCAGGGCAACAAGAAGTTGCGACAACAATGGCTTTTGTCCGCATGCTTAAAGATTTAGTTAAAGATCCGGGACTTGGTGCACGTTTAGTGCCGATCATTCCCGATGAAGCGCGCACCTTCGGAATGGATTCTTTATTCCCAACTCTGAAGATTTACTCACCTCACGGACAGCAATACACCGCAGTCGACCGCGAATTGATGCTCTCTTACAAGGAATCAACATCCGGTGTGATTTTGCACGAGGGTATTAACGAAGCAGGATCGGTTGCCTCATTTACTGCAGTTGGTTCTTCGTACTCAACTCACGATGAACCTATGATTCCAATTTACATTTTCTACTCAATGTTCGGTTTCCAGCGCACTGGAGATGCATTCTGGGCGGCATCGGACCAGTTAGTCCGTGGATTCGTGGTCGGTGCAACCGCAGGACGCACAACGCTAAATGGCGAAGGATTGCAGCACGAAGATGGTCATTCACCGCTTCTAGTTTCAACTAACCCAGCAGTTGTGGCTTATGACCCAGCATTTGCTTACGAACTCGGACATATTGTTAAAGATGGTCTGCGTCGTATGTATGGCGAAAACAGCGAAAACGTTTACTACTACCTCACTGTTTACAACGAGCCATATGTACAGCCAGCTGAACCAGACAATCTAGATGTCGCTGGTTTGTTAAAGGGAATTTACTTGTTCCAGAGCGGTGCTAAACAGCGTAAGAAGAACGTACAGATCTTGGCATCTGGCGTCGGTATGAACTGGGCGCTAAAGGCGGCGAAGTTACTCGAATCAGATTGGGGAGTTTCGGCATCAGTTTGGTCGGTGACTTCTTGGAATGAACTTCGTCGCGATGGTCTTGCCGTTGATCGTCATAACTTCCTAAATCCAAATGATCAGCGCAAGGCTTATGTAACAAATAAATTAGCGGGAGCAGCTGGCCCAGTAATTGCCGTGAGTGATTACATGCGCGCCGTGCAAGATCAGATCGCTCCTTGGGTTGAACAAGAGTTTGTCTCACTCGGTACAGATGGTTTTGGACTATCTGATACTCGTGGTGCACTTCGCCGCCACTTCAAAGTTGATGCTGAATCAATAGTGATTGCTACCTTGGCAGAACTTGCTAAAGCCGGCGAAGTGAAGCAGAGCGTTGTGCAGGCTGCTATAGATAAGTATCAGATCAATGATATTAACGCCGCAGATCCAGGTAACACTGAAGGTTCTGGTTAAAGCGCGCTTAGTCCACTTTAAGTGAGCGCGCGAAGAAGGCTGCAGCGATGAGCATTAACCCCGAAATTGCCAGTGCAATTGCAAGTGAGCCCGTTAATTGAGCGGTCCAAGCGACTACCGCCTTTACGACAAATACAGATGACACATTCACAACACCCATTTGACCGATGACCACCGCACTTGGCAGTGAGGAACGTCGATTTGCCGCAGCGAAGAACGCTGGAGTTATTACTGAAGAACCAATTCCAGCAAATGCAAAGGCAATACAGGTTGTAGCCAGAGCAATATTCTTATGTTCAGCGGGTATCTGAGTTGTGATTGCTAGGAATATCAGAAAGCCGCCGCCGCCAAATACTGCTAAAACGCGAACCATGTGATGAACGTGGAAACGCAATGCCAATCTACCGGCATTTAATCTTCCGGTTATTATCGCAATCATAAAAATTACATAGGGAAGAGCGGCTAATCCAGAGTTCACACCTATTCGCTCTTTAGCAAAGATAGCCGACCAGTCACCCGTGGAAAGTTCTATGAAAACAGCAGCTAAAAATCCACCACTAACCAGCCAGTCGATTCTAAATGATGTGAAGAGAGACTTAAGTGGAAGATGATCTTCTTCATTCTTATTAGGCTTAACAAGAACTGGGGTGAGGCGTTGCACTATCGCTGTTATAACAAGTGTCGCAATAATTGCTAATCCACCCACGTGCCAAGCGATGCTTAGGTAATTCACCATAAATCCTGAAAACACTGCTGTCAACAAAGCGCCAAGTGACCACATACCGTGCAATCGAGAAACTGTTAAATTCTTAACTCTCTCCATTGCATCAAAACCTTGGGCATTTATGCAAATGTGATAAGCCGAGGAGCTCCAGCCAATTGCAATATTACAGATGAGAAAAACTCCAGCAGAGTCGGTTCGAACAATAAAAAAGTAAGCCACTCCCATAATCCAGAGATTGGTCAAAATAACTCGCTTTATTCCATATTTGTGTACCAAGTGGCCACTAAAAAATAAACTGATAACTCCACCGATGGCGGCAGTACTGATGAGCGTCCCAAATCCACCAAGATTTAAACCCAGATTCGCTTTAATCTCAGGAAAGCGTGGAATCCAAGACATTAGCAAGAATGCATAGACGAAAAAAAGCGCTTGAATTAATTTATATTCGGTAGCGGGCTTAACTGTATTCATTTAGAAGAGCGCATTCGCTAGGGCTGC
>CANMCL010000037.1 GCA_947496345.1 Actinomycetota bacterium | reverse complement strand
CGTAGTCTAATCGTGAAAGAGTTGTGCTGTGGAACCCATGACAAACCGAAGTTATCGCCTGCGCGGGGTGCGGATCACCCCATCACAACAAGCCGCTCGCGATAACTTACTGGCGAAATTTGGAGTCACTTTTTCAGAGTCTCAAATCGAATTAGATACTTTGTTTTCCAAGAAACAACCGATTGTTATGGAAATCGGCTATGGCATGGGGGAGGCCACTTGGCAGATCGCAAAAGCAAACCCGGATGTTAATTACTTAGGTGTAGAAGTACATATGCCAGGTGCTGGAAAGTTAATGGCGAAGTTGGCTGAACACGAAATCACAAATGTGAGGTTAATCGAACGCGATGTCTTTGAAGTCTTTCATTACATGGTCAATGATGCCAGCCTTGATGGCGTTCACTTATTTTTTCCAGATCCTTGGCCAAAGAAGCGCCACCATAAACGGCGCAGTATTCAAGAGCGTTTCTTAAGCGAAGTTGCGGCAAAGTTAAAGCCTGGCGGTTATCTACACATTGCCACCGACTGGGTTCCTTATGCCGAATGGATCGGTGAAGTGTTTTCGAAGAGCAATTTGTTTAGTGGGGGAGTTATAGCCCGCCCAGATTCACGCCCGCTTACTAGATTTGAAGGACAAGGAATTTCTAAAGATCACGCAGTAAATGACTTCAGGTACTTAAAGATTTAAGTTAGATATTTCCGGTCTCTTCATATTTCGAGATTAAATTAATTCGTCGGATATGGCGTTCGTCATTGCTAAATGGCGTTGCTATAAAAGCATCAATAATCGCTTTACATTCTGCGATTGAGTGCATTCGGCCACCAATTGCCACAACGTTTGCATTGTTATGTTCTTTGCCAAGCTTTGCAGTTTCAATATTCCAAGCCAGTGCTGCGCGAACACCTTTTACTTTATTTGCCGCCATCTGTTCACCATTGCCAGATCCACCGAGAACTATTCCAAGTGAAGATGGGTCTTTGGCAGCGGCCACAGCAGCAGGAATACAGAAGACGGGATAGTCATCTAAAGCGTCGTATTCATAAGGCCCGTGATCAGTAACGTCGTGTCCGTTATTTACCAAGTGGGCAATTAACTCAGTTTTAAGTTCAAGGCCTGCATGATCGCTACCAATATGTAAACGCATGCCTGAAGTCTCTCACGCTGCTATTTATCTGCCTCTGATCGCAACAACGAAAAACCCGCCGCGAAGGAGAATTCGCGACGGGTTTTTCTACCCTTGGAGGAACTACATGCCGTTAAGCACTATTACTTATGCTGGTGATCCTGCTGGTGCAGGAATCTTTGGAGCAGCACCGAAGCCACCCTTTCCTGGACCACCGTGACCACGACCATCTTTACCGCCTTTACCATCTTTACCTGGACCGCCCATTCCTGGTCCACGCTTTCCGCCAACTTGATCTACTTCAGCGGTTACGTGTGCAGTTAGTCCAGCCTTAAGAGTTGTTGCTTCTGCGGCAGTTAACTTTCCGGCAGTCACAGCAGCGTCGATACGCTTAGTGTGCTCAGCAACAAGAACAGAAATAAGTTCGGCCTTTTTCGCACCTGCAATTGCACCAAGTGATTCACCTGCTGCAAGACGTGTACGAATAGTTGCTGTATCTACTCCAATAGTTTTCGAAATTAGCACCTCGAGTGCTGCGCGCTCTGCATCTTTTGCCGCGTGATTAGCATCGTGCGCTGCACGATTTACGGTTTCCGCTGCCGTTGCAGCAGCAATAATTGCATCTGCTTGTGCCTGAGTGATAGTTCCCTTTGCAACAAGTGCTGAGAGATTTGCTGCTAAAGCTGCAGCATGTCCGCCGCCTTTAGCCATTGGATTAGCAATTCCATTTGCGGAAGTGCGAGTTATCTTTGTCGAGACAACCTTCGTCTTAGATGATGCTTGGCTGATTCCAACTGATCCCATTGTTAGAGCAACAGTTGTAATAGCTACTGCGATCACTGTTCTTTTTGATGACATTTGCATGTCTTCCTTTCACTCTTTGAAGCACTGTGTCGAAACCCTTGTTATCGACTACCCATAGATAACTCCCTGATGGTCAGAAAACTACCCGCAATTCCTGAGAGACGCTTGCGAGTTTTTGCCGCCCAGTCCCGCGTAGTAGAGGGGATATTCATACGAGTTCTAAGGATTGTCTCAGGGAAGCCCTCTTCGCCGAGCGAGTTTGCCCCTTCACAATTTTCTTCAATTACCCGTAGCAAGTGACCCCGGAGGTTCCATGAAGCGCAATCGTAAGTACATAGAAGTAATAGCAACGCTTTTGCTTACAACACTTTTCAGCGCTTCAGCGATACCGATTTCTCAGGCGGCGAACAAACCTAAATCTGCTGGAAGAACATCAAACACAATTCCAAACACGATTTTAAACGGGAAAGGTGCACCGCTTAGCTCGGTAGGAATCAATGGCGACTTTTATATTGATACCAGAAGCCTCTTAATTTACGGACCGAAGAAAAGTAATAAATGGCCGCTGCCGCAAAGCTTACAAGGACCAACTGGTGTCGCTGGCGCTGATGGCAAGAACGGCAGCGAAGGCAAAACACTTTCCAACGCTTCAACAGTTGCAGGCCCCACGGGTTCTCAGGGAGAAAAAGGCGACACGGGAGAAAAAGGTGAAACAGGTTCACCTGGTGCAAGTGGATTACCAGGTTCGACAGGTTCGACAGGTTTAACGGGAGCTAAAGGCGATACCGGTCTGACTGGTCTCACTGGTGCGACTGGCGCTTCAGGCAGTGGAACTCCTGGCGCAACAGGTGCGCAAGGCCCTATTGGAATTACAGGTTCTCCTGGTGCAATCGGAGCAAAGGGTGAAGCCGGAACTGCGGGAAGTGTTGGCGCTAAAGGTGAAACAGGAGCAGTTGGTGCTGCTGGTCCATCAAATGTTTACACCAATTCCATTCCGACTTGGAATTTATCAACCTCAACACCGAGTGGTTACTCATCATCTACATTTTTCCTCAACTTCAAGGCTAGTAAAAACTACCTGTACACGATTTATCTTGTCGGACTATCAAATGCCTCGGGAGGAGTTTTCGCAATTGAAATGATTCATTCCGACGGGACTCCTTCAACGTTTGGGTATTCTGTTGCGGAGAACCTCAATTTCACCGGAGAGCCAAAATCAACTCGTTACACATTTACAATTACGGGTGTAATTTCTCCAGTCGGTGGAGATGTGGGAGTCGCGATTCGAGTCATAGATGACTCTGCGGTTACTGGTGCATCAAACGCAATGTCATTTAGCGGTGTCGTATTTTCAACCCTGGTTGGAGCGGTTGGCGCACTTTAAAACTATGGAGCGGGTGACCGGGATCGAACCGGCATGGCCAGCTTGGAAGGCTGGGGCTCTACCATTGAGCTACACCCGCGAGTGGATTTAGCCAGAGAACTGGCTTCGCGATACGGGTAAGAGTACTGCCTCGGTAACCGAGAGTAAAAAATTACTCTAGACTCACGTCTTGCGCCACGGGGCGTAGCGTAGTGGCTAGCGCGCCTGCTTTGGGAGCAGGAGACCGGGAGTTCGAATCTCCCCGCCCCGACCAGAAGTTCAATGAAATGTTTATTGCACTTCAAATTAATTTCTAATCAAGGAGCACTTTGTGAAGAGTACGGTCGAAACACTTTCCCCAACTCGAGTCCGCCTTGATATCGAAGTTCCTTACGCTGATTTAACTGGCTATGTTGCCGATGCTTACACAGCAGTATCCAAGAAGGTAAACATCCCTGGTTTCCGCAAAGGCAAAGTTCCAGCTGCAATGATTGATCAGCGCGTTGGTCGAGGCTCAGTAATTGATGAAGCGATCAATAATGCACTCCCTGAATTCTACGGAATGGCAGCTCGCGAGCACTCAGTTCTCGTAGTCGGTCGCCCAGAAGTAGAAATCAAGGAATATGTCGATAACGAGAAGCTGGTATTTGCCGTTGAAGTCGATGTGCGCCCAGAAGTTACCCTTCCTGACTTTTCAAAGATAACGATTGAAGTCGATGATGTAGCAGTCACTGATAAAGATATCGATGAGCAAGTAGATGAGCTTCGCGCTCGCTTCGGAACGCTGACCACTGTTGAACGCGAGACCAAAGATGGCGACTTCGTAACTGTTGACTTAACCGCAAAGATAGATGGCGCTGAAGTGGACGGCGGCAAGGCAAATGATATTTCCTATGAAGTCGGATCAAATCGAATGATTGATGGATTGGATGCTGCACTCGTTGGCATGAAGGCCGGAGATGTTAAGAACTTTGAAACACAGCTCGTTGGTCAAAAAGATGACGAAAAGGGCGATGTTGAAATCAAGTTAAAGGCAGTGAAAGAACGCGAACTTCCACCAGTTGATGATGCCTTTGCAAAGTTAGCATCCGAGTTCGACACAATTGCAGAATTAAAAGCTGATTTCAATGAACGCCTAAAGCGCGTGAAAGCGCTTGAACAAGGTGCTCAAGCACGCGATCTACTCTTGAAGAAGATGATTGATGATTTAGATATCCCAGTTCCAGATAAGTTGGTTGCAGATGAAGTCCACCAACATCTTGAAGGAGAAGGCCGACTTGAAGATGCGGCACATCGCGCTGAAGTAGATGGCGAAGTTCGCGTATCGATCAAATCTGATTTCTTGCTAGATGCAATCGTGAAGGCTGAAGAAGTTCAGGTAAATGAAATTGAATTGACTGAATATTTGATTCGTACTTCACAGCGTTACGGAATGCCTCCTGAGCAGTTTGCAAAGCAGCTTCAGGATGCTGGCCAGATCACACAACTAGTTGCAGAAGTTTCTCGCACTAAAGCACTTGCTGGCGTTCTCGGTCGCGTAAACGTTGTCGATAAATCTGGAAATAAGATTGATCTAGAAGCGCTTCGCCCGCAAACTCCACCTGCGCAATCTCTTCCAGAGGCATAATTTTCCGAGTAGGTTGGTCTTTCCAACTTTGATTTGAGGTTGCACATGCACCTGAATGCGATTCGCTCCGCTGTTGCCTCCGCTCTCACTCTTTTACTCTCATTTACTGGTGTACTTGCCGCTAACGGCTCTGATTCAAATACGGCTACAGCTCAACCCAAAATGGCCATAGCATCGGTTCTTCCGCCAAAAATGGTTAACCCGCTAAAGACTAAAATAATTATGGTCAAACTCAAGAGCGCAGTTGTATTGACAGTGAAAAATCCTGAAATTTGGAAAGGCAAAGTCGTAGATACAAAAATTGCGAAGTTTGTTGCCGGGGGACCGATGTCTGCTTATGAAACATATCCTTCGATCACCCCGCTTAAAAAGGGAAAAACCACAATGTCCTTCACCGATGGAAAAAAGACCTACTTCCTAAAACTGACCGTCTTATAAAGATCTTGCTCTGCCCTGAGCGAACAAAGGCCGATTTGCGCCCCTTTTTCCATATTTGGGAAGCATTTATCCTTAAGGATTGTTAAGGTCACTACATATAAAGAAGTAATCAATCAGGAGGATCACGTGGATTATCAAGACCCACAGTCGGCCGGGCAGAACGCACGCGTTGCTGCAAACGGCGGTAACTGGCTAGATGACAATGTCTACAACCGTTTGTTGCGCGAACGCATTATTTTTCTTGCCGGCGAATTTCGTGACGAGATGGCGAATGCAATCTGTGCACAGATGTTGCTGTTAGCTGCTGAAGATCCTGAAAAAGACATTTACCTCTACATAAATTCACCTGGTGGATCTGTGACAGCAGGTATGGCGATCTACGACACTATGCATTACATCAAGAACGATGTTGCAACAGTGGCAATGGGAATGGCTGCATCAATGGGTCAATTCATTCTCACAGCTGGTGCTCCAGGAAAGCGTTATGCAACTCCTAATGCGCGAATCTTGATGCACCAACCTCTTGGCGGTATCGGTGGTACTGCAACAGATATTCGAATTCAAGCAGAACAGATGGCAATTACGAAGCAGACTATGTCTGAGTTAAATGCCAAGCACACTGGACAGCCACTCGAAAAAATCATTGCTGATTCAGATCGCGACAATTGGTTTAATGCCAAAGATGCACTTGCATATGGCTTTATCGATCACATCGCCACAAACGATGGACAAATCGCGGGAGGTAAGAAGTAATGAAACACATTCAAGAGATTACAAACCGCTACGTTCTTCCAACAATTGAAGAGAAGACCGCCTACGGTTACAAGCGCCTTGACCCTTACACAAAGTTATTTGAAGAGCGCATCATTTTCTTGGGCCAACCAATTGATGACACCGTTGCCAACGATGTGATGGCTCAGTTACTGACACTTGAATCAATGGATCCAGATCGTGATATTTCGATCTACATCAACTCACCAGGTGGATCATTTACAGCGTTAACTGCAATTTATGACACTATGCAATTTGTTCGCCCAGACATCACAACAATTTGTCTTGGCCAAGCAGCATCTGCTGCGGCGATCATTCTTGCTGGCGGCACAAAAGGTAAGCGTTATGGACTCGAGCACTCACGAATTCTTATCCACCAACCTTCATCTGAAGGTGGGGGACAAGCATCTGATATTGAGATCCAAGCTCGTGAAATTATGCGTATGCGTGGCTTGCTCGAGACAATGTTGGCTAAGCATTCAAATAAGACGATCGAAGAGATTGAAAAAGATATCGAGCGCGACAAGATTCTTACCGCAGCTGAAGCAGTGGAATACGGAATTATAGATAAGGTTATGTCTTCTCGTAAGGCGAAGCCTTCCGCATAATTTCACTAAAGGGGCGTCGGTTTAGAAATGTTGCAAAGATATTTCGAGCCCGGCGCTCTTTTTTCATATAAGGATTACCGCAACTTCTTTATCTCTGGCTTAATTTTCGTAGTCGGTTCATCTGCATTTCCTATTGCTCTCGCAATCAGCGTTCTCGATAACGGCGGCACCGCAACAGACCTTGGCCTCATCTTGGCATCGCGTGTTCTTTCGGGAACGATCTTCACTCTCGCCGGTGGCGTTTGGTCAGATCGTCTTCCGCGCAAATGGGTAATGATTAGCGCAGATGCATTCCGCGGTTTGATTGCGCTAGTTCTGGTAATTATCTCTGCAGCAAATATGCCACTTTGGGCAATCGGACTTTTAGTTTTTCTGATGGGTCTTGGAGATGCTTTTGGAGCACCGGCCGGTGCAGCAATCGTTCCGAGCTTGCTCCCTGATCATCTTCTGCCAGCGGGCAACGTTGCACGTGGAATCGTTGCGAAGATAGGAACAATTGTTGGTCCAGGTGTTGGTGGAATTTCTGTTGCAGTCGTAGGCGCAGATCTCACATTCGCGGTTACCGCTGTCGCATTCTTTATCGGCACTTCTCTTCTACTCGGAATCACTGAAGCACCGATTCAAGGAGTCATTGAGAACAAGCCATCTTTCATTACTGAATTGCGTGAAGGGCTAAAACTGGTTTGGGAGATCAAATGGCTAGCTGCATCAATCTTTATGGCCTCTTTTCAGTTAATGGTTATCGTTGCGGCAGAGACTGTTCTTCTCCCAGTAATCACTCGACGTGAATTCGATACTAATAATGTCTTTGCGATCTCTGCTGCCGCGTTTAGCTTAGGTGGAGCGATCAGCGCGATTGCCGCTGTTAAATTCAAAACTAAAAGTCCCGGCCTAGTCGCAATTTCGATGTGGTCGCTCTTTGCATTTGCTCCACTTGTATTGGCTTTTCCAATCTCACCAACTTTTGTGATTGTCGGCTACTTCATTGCAGGACTTTCAATTGGCGGGTGGGAAGCGTATTGGGTCACCGCCGTACAACGTGAGGTACCTCAAGAGTTGCAAGGTCGTGTATTCAGTATTGACATGGTTGGTACAAGTGGATTGATGCCGCTCGGAATGGCGCTCGTCGGTCCGGTTATTGCGCTAACTGGCGAGCGAGACTTTCTTCTCTTTGCAATCGGATTCCACATTCTTTTCTGCTATCTAGTTCTTCTCGTTCCTGGCGTTAAAGAGTTACGAGATCCTCGCAAATCAAAGGGCGATTCCACTATAAGCGAACAGAATTAGGCTTAAACCGGGACACATTAAATCGAGTTAAAAACTATTCTTTACCTATGACTCGTATCGGAGAAACTAGCGACCTGCTCAAATGTTCCTTCTGCGGCAAAACCCAGAAGCAGGTAAAAAAACTGATCGCAGGTCCTGGCGTATACATCTGCGATGAATGTATCGAACTCTGCAACGAGATCATCGTTG
>CANMCL010000036.1 GCA_947496345.1 Actinomycetota bacterium | reverse complement strand
CGGTCTTTTCATCGAGCGAGGATTTCGCTCCACGGATAGAAATGGCCACGCCAGCGGCGGCCACGACGGCGAAAGCGCCAGAGGTAGGTAGGTCAATGAACCCATCAGGAATATGCATGGCTTGATTTTAACCTAGATGCAAATGATTCGCATCTGGAAAATAGCCCAAAACGGCTAAGTCAGCGCTCCCGTAGATCCACTTTGGACTAATCTCAACTCAAGCAAAATAGATCAGGGGGTATCGATGAGCGAAGATGATGGCCAAGACGAGCTCGTATCCGAGGAAATGCTCTGGGATCGAATACCGGAAGTAAACGGCGCAGAACGCGCAAATACTTACTACGAACTCTCCGCCCGAATCTTTGCTCGCGGTCAATATGACGAAGCGCTCGCGCTCGCCGAAACCGCACGAGATATTTTCGCCGAACTCGGCGCAGCAGAATCCAGTGAAGGACTTGCTCAGGCTTACTCTGCAATTGGTTACAACTTAAACCAATTAAAGCGCATGGATGAAGCTGCATCTGCAATGAGTAAAGCGGTAGAAATTTTGCGCGAGAGTAAATCACCTCTCTCGCTTGAACTCGCCTGCACGCTAGGCGAGTGGTGGTACGCCTCGAAGAATTTTGAAAAAGTTGTCGAGATCATGGATGAATGCGCGCAAGAACATTTGGTTGATGGAAACCAGGTCGGTGCGGCAAACGATCTTCATCTCCTGGGATGCGCTTATCGCGAATTAAAGAAATTTGATTTAGCGATTAAAACTTTTAAAGAAGCGCGCCTAATCTTTAAAACCGAGAAAGAAGTCATACAGGTTGCTCGCTGCGATCAGAAAATTGCATCTTGTTATGTCGAAATTGGCGATGGCGAGAAAGCGCTCGAAGCAGCGCGTAAAGCGATCGATGTATTTGAAACTGGACACGATCACCGCCGCGAAACTTTTGCTCTTCTTGAATATGGAAAAGCGGAAGTACTGATCGGCAAGCTAGAAGATGGCTTATCCACTTTAGATGGCGTATTACAGATAATTTCTGAAGATGAGCCAAAAGATTTTGAACTCATCGTCGATATAGAAACTCGCATGTCAACGGTTCTGCGCAGCCTAGGACGTATGGATGAGGCAAATGAGATTGATCGACGCCTCATTGCGGTTCGCGAAGCGATGGAAGATGTTCCAGCTCCAACTGATCTAGGTGACTAGCCCGCTAGCTCAATCTTGGAAGATGCTGCAGCGCCCAGTGATACATCGCAATTGCGCCAGCAGCGGAAGCGTTCATTGAACGAGTAGATCCATATTGTTGAATTGCATATAAAACTTCGCACGCCGCAATGCCTTCATCTGACATTCCCGCGCCTTCTTGGCCAAAAAGGAGCACACAAGATTCAGGCAGATCTGAACCTTCAAGTTGTTTAGATGATGGAACGTTATCTATTCCAATGATCGGCAAATTGTTTTCTTTACACCAAGTTGAAAAATCGGCGATTGTCGGGTGATGGATCACTCTCAGGTATTTATCAGTAACCATTGCACCGCGCTTATTCCAATCACGCTTTCCAACGATATGAACTGCCGAAACATTAAATGCGTTGGCAGTGCGGACGACAGATCCGATATTTAAATCATGCTGCCAATTCTCAATTGCTATATGTAATTTATGTCGTTTAGTGTCTAAATCAGCGACAATCGCCTCCACAGACCAATATCTGTAGTGATCTAGAACATTTCTACGATCACCATTTTCTAGCAATTCTGGATCATATTGCGTTCCCGTTGGCCAAGGTTTCTCGTGTGGCCCGACTCCGACTACGGGAAAGAATTCTCCTGGTCCAATCGTGGCAGGTGTATTCATTTCCATATGCGCACTCTAAACTTAATAAGGGTTAAACGCTAGAAAGGGCTAAATATATGGAAACAGTATTTCTCATCGCCTACATCGTGCATATGTTGGCAATAGTCGGAATCCTCGGATTGCTTCTGCACCAATGGAAAAAGAGCCCGCGCAAACTTTCACCAGGAGTCTTGCATAGCGCCGCAACCGCTCTGGTAGCAGGGCTCGTAATGGTGGGTACGTATGCTTCAGCGAAACCAGATGAAACCCTCGATCACACCAAAGTTGGTATAAAACTGGTAATTGTTCTGATCATTCTTGTAATCAGTTACCTGAATCTTAAAAAACCAGAGCTAAAGAAGAATACTTGGCTCTCACTAATTGGGTTAACTCTGCTCAATATCATTATTGCAACTGCCCGGATTTAATTAGCCACGATGAAAAAGCTCTTGGGGTTAAGTGCTGCCTTTATGTCGGCGAGTTTTTTTGCGACCTCAACTGCTTCCGCATTCGATCCATCTAGCGCAGCGAATGTATTTGCACGCATGGCTGCTTCACCAACACTGAGCAATCCTTCAGTATCGCTAATTGATGTGAGCACAGGAAAAGTAGTTTTTGAATCTAATGCAAACTCACAACGCAAACCGGCTTCACTGATGAAGTTGCTATCAGCCTCAGCCACATTGCGATATTTAGATCCTTCGAAAGTCTTTGCTACATCAGTTGCTCTTGGGCCAACACCCAACTCAATAGTAATTGACGGTGAATACGACCCGTGGATATCAATGAATAGCAAGGAAGCTCTAAAAATGGGTCGGACTTCCTTTTACGCGCTAGCGTCAAAAAGTTTGAGCGTCATTGCAAAGAGATCAGGCGAACCGGTTAAGAAATTGCAGGTCTACTACAACGACCTGTATTCCAAAGATGTAGCAAATTTTAAAGCGTATTATAAAAAACGGGGAGTAAGCGCCAACATTGTGAGTGTGAGCGATTTAAAGGCTAAATCACTCGTTACTGAGCAAATTTTCTATTCCACTTCGCCAACCATTAAAGAAATCATGAACTGGTTTTTAGTCTGGAGCGACAATATTGTTTCAGAACGAATGGCGCGATTAGCCGCAAAGGCCGCAGGTAATGACTTCAATGAAAAAGGCGTTGCAAAAACCTTCGATAAAGTACTTAGAGAGTTAGGGATTGATCCTTCAAAAATCATTATAAAAGATGCAAGTGGTTTATCTAAGCAAAATAAATTGACCGCTAATATTCTTTCGCAGCTCTTATATAAAATTCATTCCGATCCGCTCTTTTCACAGTTAATTGATGGACTACCAGTGGGTGGACAAACGGGAACCTTAAGTAAGCGCTATATTGAATTTGCACCACAAGCAGTTGGTTTAGTAAAGGCAAAGACCGGAACGCTTTCAGGTACTGTCAGCTTGGCGGGCTATGTTCAATCAGGTGATCGCGAATATGCCTTCACAATCATCGCCGACCAAATCGGACGGACTAATGCCGCAAGTGAGCGAGCACGAAAAACTCTAGATATTTACTTGGGCAAGATAGCTGCGCCGCTAATGTTGCCGGTTATCGAAACCCCAACTGCGACTATTGGTTAGCAAATACCTTAATTGATCCGCCATAACAGGCTACCCAAGTTCGAGAATATACAGAGTCGTAAGTAACGCCAATCGGTTCAGCGCAGACTTTAACATTCTGGATAACTTTCATATCTGATGTTCTAACTTTGGAGAGAGTTCCGCTACGGAAATTAACAACGAATAGCGCAGAGCCATCAGAGGAAATTGCCAAACTGCGTGCAGCGTTTCCGGTCGCGACCGCCTTGATGGCCTTATTGGTATCCAAGTCCCAAGCGATTACTTTGCCAGAGATATTTAAAGTCGCATATAGCTTGGAGTTATCGGGGGATAATTCAATCGCGCGCGGATTAGAACCAATCGGAATGTACTTCACGGAGAAATCTTCTAAATTGATACGGTGAATTCGGTTGCCACCCATTTCGGCAACGTATGCAAATTTACTATCACTGGAAATTGAAATACCGCGTGGGTAGCGACCAATTTTGATTGATTTAATCGTTTTCTGAGTATCAATTGAAATTATGGTCACCGTGTAAGAACACCAATTAGAAACCAGGATGTACTTATTATCGGGCGTTACTTTGACAACTTTTGGTACGGATCCGACTGGATAAACAGCATCGATCTTGTTACTGGCTAGATTTATGCGAGATAAGTAACTTGAATCGTAACCTGATGCTGGCGAGCAAGTGTCGTGGCCTTCTTTATTGAAACCTTTTCCATACATCGCATAATTTGTGAAGTATAAGTATTTGCCATCTGGTGAATAGGCGCCCTCTACAGGTGCTCCTCTATAGTTTCCCGAATATTTCGGTAATCCAAATTTTGAAAGCTCAACTGAATCAGAAACCGTATTTTTGAGTTCTAAAGTTTCTGCATCATAAATTGTGACGCTGTGGCGGTACATCATGTTATGTGCGCTTACTAAACCATTATTCGATGATTGAACTGACTTAGGAGAGATTGATCCAGTAATGGTCTTAATGAGAGTTAACTTGGTTTCCTCGGTTTTCGCACTTGCATTTACTGGCGCAGAAGAAATCAATAAAGTAAGCGCAAAAAGAAAACTCACTCTCTTTAGCTTCATAGAGAGTGAGTTTACCTTTGAAAATTAGTGTTCGTCACCTTCTTCGTCTTCATCATCATCGTCATCATCGTCTCCACGATCTTTGTGATTTCCTCTACCTTCACGCTCATCGTCATCGTCATCATCGTCTCCTCCACCTGTTGGCATAGATGCAATAGATGGTTGCTTCATTGCATTTGGTTGAGCAACCGCACTTGGGTTAGGAACAGAACTTGAATTATTTGAAGCGCTAGCGCTTGGTGTTGACGGCTGCGCAGGTGAGGATGCGACAGAAAGGTTCGCCCCTTGATCAGATGCAGTGGCAGGTGTTTCTGCTCCGTTTTGCGCGACAAGAGCCCCAAGGCCAACAATCGACATTGCAGCGGCTAGTACTAGCGCCGGAAGCGCGCGAGCTGATTTCTTAACTTGCGGTGCAGAATCAGTTTCCGCAAGATGGATCCATTCGGGCTTATTTGGAGGTGTCATTTGTCATATCCCTTTCTTCATTACGCACGATAGGCGAGCATCCTTAGAGAAGTGTGAGAACACCACTCATTAATGCTGAGTAATCTTGCCCTGTGCGCACCGATTCACACGTAAATCTCTCCGTAAAAGTCCGGGGATATATAGACCTAATGAAATTGCGCGTAGTTGAGCTCTTACTGGTTTCGACACTTCCAGCGATGGTCTTAGCCGAAGGTGGATTGCCTTCTCTTTCGCTTACGATCGCAACTTTAATTGGTGGAACATTAGCCGCCGGAAGTGCGAATGCATTTAATATGGTGATCGAATCTGAATCCGATAAGTTAATGAAACGAACTGCAAAGCGTCCGCTCGCAACTGGCGTTTTGAATAAAACTGAGGCAACTCTTTTTGCCACATTCATTGGGCTGCTTTCACTCGCCATATTTCAAATTTACACAACCACGCTTGCAACCTTATTAACATTTATTGCAATCGCTTTTTATGTCCTTGTTTACACAATCGCACTAAAGAGAAGGACCCCGCAGAACATTGTCTGGGGAGGCGCCGCCGGTTGCATGCCGGCACTAATTGGTTGGGCCGCAGTTACTAATACGCTATCGGTCACTGCGTGGTCATTTTTCCTAGTTATATTTTTCTGGACACCACCGCATTTCTGGGCGCTTGCGATTAAATATAAAGATGACTATGCGGCGGCGGGTATTCCAATGTTGCCAGTTGTAGCAACAAAGACCCATCTACTGCGCCAGATGTGGGTGTACACGATTGCGATGATCGCTTCATCGATCGCCTTGTTTATAAATGCAGATCTGCAGTTATGGGCGCAAGCGGCAAATGTGATCCTAGGTGTTGTATTTGCGTTACAGCTTCGCGGCCTTGATGAGAAGTCTGAAAATTACGAAAAGACTGCGGGAAAGATTTTTAATTGGTCAATAAGTTATTTGAGCCTGTTATCAGTATTGCTAGTTGCTGCTCAGTTATTAAAGGCTTGAGTTAAGTCTTTAATCAAATCATCCACGTGTTCTAGGCCAACTGATAAACGCACCACTGAAGGCGTAATACCCATTTCCGCCTGAATTTCTGGCGATAGGCGACGGTGAGTTGTTGACGCAGGATGAGTGATTAGGGACTTACTGTCGCCCAAGTTATTTGAGATATCTATGATTCGCAGGGAATCCATAAATTTAAAGGCATCTTTCTTGCTACCCACAAACTCGATACCAATTGTGGTTCCACCACCGCTCATCTGTTTTTGCACAATTGCATAATCAGGATGAGATTTAAGACCAGGATATTTAACCGATTTAATTTCCTTGCGATTCTCAAAGAATTCAGCAATAGCTTGTGCGTTCTGGCACATTCTTTGTACTCGCATCTCCATAGTTTCGAGAGATTTCAAAAGAACCCAAGCGCTAAATGGGCTAAGCGTCGGACCGGTGTGGCGGATGAATGGAATCAAATATTCGTGGATATAAGAGAAAGAACCAAGCACTGCTCCAGCGAGCACGCGACCCTGTCCATCAATATGTTTAGTAGCCGAATACATAACTACATCCGCGCCAAGTTGAAGTGGCTTTTGTAAGACAGGTGAGGCCATTACGTTATCTACGATAACTGTGGCACCAACTTTGTGGGCAAGGTCGCTGACCATGCGAATATCAACAATCTCCATAAGTGGATTACTTGGGGATTCAATAAAGACAACCTTTGTGGGCTTGCTAAGTGCTGTGGCCCATTTCGCTGGATCGTTTCCTCTAACTAAATCAACGGTTACGCCCCACTTAGGCAAAATTTCAGTTAGCACAACGTGGCAAGAACTAAACATTGCAGCAGATGCAACGATGTGATCTCCCGCGCTGACCATACAAGCGATGGAAGCAAACATTGCTGACATTCCAGATCCAGTTGCAATGCAATATTCAGCGCCTTCAATTGCAGCTAAACGTTTTTCAAACATCTCAACAGTTGGGTTATGGAATCGGCTATAAAGGTAATGATCAGTTTCATCAGCAAATGAATCAAAGGCTTCTTGCGCAGAGGAATATGTAAATCCACTATTTAAATAGAGCGCTTCAGAAGTTTCACCGAATCCAGAGCGAGCCAAGCCTGCACGCACCGCATCAGTTTGGGGATTTAAATCCCAATCTGGTGCTGGCCTTTGATTGCGTGGCTGATAGCCCCAAGTCTCATTACTCACACCGATAATTCTAAGGTGCAATTGCTATATTCAGTGCATGTCCAAACTAGCGATCTCAGTTGATGATCTGAGCAAGAAATATGGCACCGGGCTTGCAGTCTCACACGCAAAATTTGAAGTTCCACTCGGAACTATTTGTGGGTTTGTTGGCCCAAATGGCGCTGGTAAAACAACCACAATTCGCATGCTCCTTGGTCTGATCACGCCAACCGGCGGCAAGGGCCAAATACTTGGTGAGCCAATTACTTCGCCAGATAAATACCTTTCCAGCGTTGGCGCAATGATCGAAGGTCCCGCCTTCTATCCGGCGCTATCTGGTGCTGAGAATTTACGAGTCCTTGCAACACTTGGTGGTTTCCCGCAAGAGCGCGTTGATCAACTGCTCAAGCAAGTTGGTTTAGCCGATCGCGGAAAATCAAAATACAAGACTTATTCACTTGGCATGAAGCAACGCTTAGGAATTGCCGCAGCGCTACTTCCAAATCCTAAATTGTTAATTCTTGACGAACCAACCAATGGATTAGATCCGGAAGGAATTCAAGAAATTCGCCAATTACTGCGCTCTCTTGCAGATAACGGAACCACTGTCTTTGTTTCTTCCCACTTGTTATCAGAACTCGAATTAATCAGTGAATACCTGGTGATGTTGCGTAAAGGTGAAGTAGTTTTCGCCGGACCAATTCAAGAACTTTTTGATCAACAGCAACCATTTATGATTGTAAAAACTGAACGTGAAGAAGATTTACAGCGAATTATTGAGATAGCTCAGAATGCGGGCCACAAAGCGCATAAGCGAGATGGGACTGCACACATTGAAGGGCCGGCCGAGTGGGCGGGAGTTTTAAATAAATTAGCCTTTGAAAGTGGAATTTTGATAACTCAATTGTCACCGCAGGTACCAAACTTGGAAGAAACATTCTTTGAGATGACAGGAGATCAGAAATGATTCGCAGCGTCATCCGAATTTTCTTCGCCGAATGGCGCAAGTTACGTCGCCCTACTTTGCTTCTCGGCACACTAGGCGCAGTCTCATTTTTTAGTATTCTGGTCTCATCAGTTCT
>CANMCL010000035.1 GCA_947496345.1 Actinomycetota bacterium | reverse complement strand
GCCGCTCTTCCTGTGATGGAAGGTAAAGCAGCGCTTTTCAAAAGATTTGCTGATGTAGATGCTTGGCCAGTTTGTTTAGATACCCAAGATGTAGATGAAATTGTTCGAACCGTTCAATTAATTGCCCCTGTTTACGGTGGAATTAACTTAGAAGATATTTCAGCCCCGCGCTGTTTTGAAATAGAAGAACGCTTGCGCGACTTGTTGGATATTCCGGTATTCCATGACGATCAACATGGCACCGCAATTGTTGTTTTAGCCGCTCTAACTAATTCGCTTAAATTGGTAAAGAAGAAGTTAGGCGATATAACGATCGTGATGAGTGGCGCTGGCGCTGCCGGCACAGCGATTGCACGTCTGCTGACAAAGAGCGGTGCTCAGAGAATTATCGCCTTTGATATCAATGGCTGCGTTACTCCAGGATTTACTGGAAATATCTCAGAGGCAATGAAGGGGGCCGATGTATTCATCGGAGTAAGCGCTCCAAATGTTTTGACTGAAAGTGATGTTGCATCAATGGCTGCTGGCTCGATTGTCTTTGCGCTGGCAAACCCAGATCCTGAGATCGATCCAGTCATTGCCCGTAAATACGCAACCGTTGTCGCCACTGGTCGCAGCGATCAACCAAATCAAATCAATAATGTTTTAGCTTTCCCAGGAATTTTCCGCGGACTCCTCGATGCAAATGCTCATAAAATTACTGATGAGCTTTTGATTGCAGCTGCTGAAGCAATCGCTTCTTGCGTCTCTGCTTCTCAACTTAATGCGTCCTTTATTGTGCCGAGTGTGTTTGATGCGCAAGTAGTGCAAAAAGTTGCAGCGGCAGTAAAAAAGAGCGTTTAAGTGGAGTTAGCCGCGTCTTTTGATGCTCAATTGTCTTCACTTGCCCCATTTATTTTCTATATCGTCGTCGCTGGCATTGTATTTATCGAAACTGGACTTTTGATTGGTTTCTTTCTACCTGGTGATTCAATCCTTTTTAGCGCAGGCTTGGTAGCTGCCGCCCACGGGAATATAAATATTGTCATTTTAATCACCGCTATATTTCTTGCTGCATTCTTTGGCGATCAAGTTGGCTTTGTGATCGGCAGAGTGGTTGGTCGTCCGTACTTGGATAAGAAAGAATCTCCAAGAATGAAACGGATGATTGCAAAATCTGAAGTGTTCTATGAAAAATACGGGTGGTGGGCTGTTGTGATTGCTCGCTACTTCCCTTGGATTCGCACATTCGTTCCACCGATCGCGGGTGCGGCCAAGATGAATTACTACAAGTTCTTATCCGCTAACGCATTGGGAGCGTTTCTTTGGGGGGTCGGAATTACACTTGCTGGTTACTACGCGGCGACTGTTCCTTGGGTGAAAAGTTCTTCATACGCAATTGCAGCTTTCTTTATCACTGCTTCTTTGATTTCAGCTTTGGTAAATTACCGACGCCGCCCACGATAACCCCAAGATAAGTCATAACAATTCCTGTTACGAGGTAGGTGCTGATCTGAACACCTTGGGTCGGTGAGTAGAGATCAATAAGTAAAGATCCGACAAGTTGTCCACCAACGCTAATCAAGGTAAATGTCAGTACGCCTAAGTGTTGAACAATTGTTGATGTAAAGGCGATATAGATAACTCCGATAGTTCCGCCCATATACATCCACCAAGGACCTGAAGGTAGGGCAACTATTTCGGCGCGGTTAATTGCAACACCTATAGATAAAAGAATAAATAGAAAAGTAGTTCCCATAATGAAATTAAGCCAAGATGTAGCAAAGCTCTGATGTGTACTTTCATTTATCTGACCATTTAGCGCTCGTTGCACGCCGACTATTGCGCCGGCAAAACAACCGAAAATCACGGCAAATAGCGATAAATTCTCTGCTTCTATCCGGTCTAACACGGAAACGAGTACCGCTAGAACGGTTACTCCAGCGGCGGCAACTCGTCTAACCGTTATCTGTTTTTTGCCACCACCTGTTAAACCGATTCGATCAACAATCAGAGATGCGGCAGTCTGTCCCGCGATCGAAGCAACTGAATAGATTGCAACTCCGATTATCGGAACGATCTGTGTTTGAACCGCGACAAAACTTCCGCCGAGCATTCCTGCAAAGAGCGTCCAGACCGGAATTTCTTTGCGGCTAACTGCACCCTTTAAATTCTTCATCCCGTTTCGTATTGCAGGTGTGAATATTGATATCAGCGAAATAATTAGAAGTCCTGATCCAAACGAAACGAGGGCGGCTTCAATTGGATTACCCATTCGGTGCGAGAGCTCACCATTTGCGCGCGCTTGCATCGCAATTAAAAGCCCAGAAAGTGCGGCTAAAAGATTTAGCTTGGAATTACTTTTGCTCACTATGGATGAGTGCCAGTGAACTCTCGCTTATCGGCGATCCAATCCATCAGCGCAAATAACACACCAGAGATTACAAATGTTAGGTGGATGGCAATTCTCCAGATGGTGCCTTCACCAACTTCTGCTTCACCGGCTAATTCAATGAAATCTTTCAAGAGTTCGATTACAGAAATAGCAACTAGCGAACCAATCAATTTAATCTTTAATCCGCTGAAATCGATCGTGCCCATCCAGTGTGGACGATCTTTAGACTCCAAAGCGATATCTATGCGCGATACAAAGTTTTCGTATCCCGCAAAGATGACCATCAGAATAAGGTTTGCGAGCAAAGTTAAATCAAGTAGAGCAAGTAAGGAAAGTGTGAACTCACTCGCGCTCATATCTGGCGTCTTTTCAGCCAAATGCCAAAACTCAATTACGAAGCGGTATGCCAGGAGAACTAGCGCGCCAACGAGTCCCAGATATAGCGGAGCAAGTAAGAAACGGCTGCGGAAAAGTATTCCTTCTACAATGTGTGAAATTTGGCTCATGCCGATATTTTAACTCAATCGCCTAGTTGATCTGTGATTTCTAGCCATTCTTCTTCTCGAGTGTTTAATTCTGTGCGTTGATTTTCAAGTTCCTCGCTGATTCTTAATAACTCAGCAGGATCAAATGCCGCACTTTCTTGTACAACTTCTAACTCTGCGATCTTCTCCTTCGATTTTTGAATCTGTCTCTCAACGCGAACTAAATCCTTTTTTAGTTGGCGCTGTTCTGCGGCCGAGGAAGCGCCCTTTGGTTTTGTAACAGAATCGGGTTTCTGCAGGGCTGCCTCTCGTTGTTCCAGATATTGATCAACTCCTCTAGGCAAATCTCTTAATGATTTATCTCCCAGTAATCCAACAAATCGATCGCAGACTCGTTCTAGAAAATATCTATCGTGTGAGATAACAACCAGGGTCCCACCGTAACTATCAAGTAAATCTTCCAGTTCGGTTAGCGTTTCAATATCAAAATCATTGGTTGGCTCATCTAATAACAAAACATTTGGTGAATCCATTAGCAATCTAGTTAATTGCAGCCTACGCTTCTCACCGCCAGATAGATCTCCGACTGGTGTCCATTGCGAATCTTTATCAAAACCTAAGCGTTCGCAGAGTTGTGAAGCCGAAAGCGATTTGCCATTACCAAGTTCTATATGCGCAGCAACCTTTTCAACCGCTTCTAGAACGCGCCATACTGGGTTTAATTCATCTAGATGCTGAGTCAGAAATGCCGCCTTCACGGTTATTCCTGTAGTTAGCTTTCCTGCAAAAGGTTGTAATTCACCAGCCAAGGTGCGCATTAGCGTTGTCTTACCGGATCCGTTTATCCCTACAATTCCAATTCGATCTCCGGGACCAATGTTCCAGTAAAGATCATCAATCAACTCTTTTTCGCCCGCACGTATCTGTAAATGATGCGCTTCATAAACTGTATTTCCCAAACGATTGCGCGCAAATTTCAATAACTCGCCTTGATCACGCGGTGCCGGCTCTTCTGCGATCAATACATTTGCGGCATCCACACGAAATTTAGGCTTTGTAGTTCTAGCTGGTGCGCCTCTGCGTAACCACGCAAGTTCTTTTCGAATTAGATTATTTCTTCTCGCATCCATAGCACTCGCTTGGCGCGCTCGTTCGGCCTTAGCTAAAACGAATGCGGAATATCCACCGTCGTACTCTTCAACTTTGCCACCGACAACTTCCCAGGTGCGATCAGTGACGGCATCTAGAAACCATCTATCGTGCGTGATCACAAGTACTGCTAAAGATTTTCGGCTATTTAAATGGGTGGCAAGCCATGCCACACCTTCCACATCTAAGTGGTTGGTTGGTTCATCCAACAAAATCAAATCAAGTTCATCAATTAACAATTTAGCCAAGCCGACTCTGCGTTTTTCACCGCCAGATAAAGTTGAGAACTTTCTTTCAAATAGATGGTCATCAAATCCACCAAATAGACCTGTAAAAACTTCTCTGATCCCGGAATCGCTCGCCCACTCGTGTTTTGCTCTATCCCCAATTACAACATCACCAACTGTTGAATTTGGATCAGCTTTATCAACTTGTGAAAGTAAACCAATTTTCACTGAATTTGCTTTAGTTACTCTGCCTTGATCTGGACTTTCAACCGCAGCAATCACTTTCATTAGCGTGCTTTTGCCAGAACCGTTGCGTCCAACTATTCCAATTCGATCACCTTCTGAAACACCCAGTGAAACTCTTTCAAGCAGCGCTCTAATATCAAAGGCCTTACTGACCTCTTCGATATTCACAAGATTGCGCGCCACGATGGGAGAGCGTACCTTTCAACTATGAAAGCCACTGACCGCGAATTCGCACTTGGCTTAGATGCCCGCGATCCTTTGGCCCGCTTCCGCTCACAATTTGTAATCAGCGATCCCAATATCTGCTATCTCGATGGCAACTCTTTAGGTCGTCTACCACTTTCTACAATCGAAGCTGTTAGCGCTTTTATGAAAGATGAGTGGGGTCCTGAGGTCGTAACTGGATGGGGGCACTGGGTAGATGAGGCGCAGCCAACCGGAGATTTAATTGGACGCGCCACTCTTGGCGCTGCGGCGGGCCAAGTTTTAGCGTGCGACACAACATCAGTAAATTTCTATCAATTAGCGCTAGCCGCAATTCACGCGCGCCCTGGGCGCAAAACGATAATCACGGATGCGGCAAATTTTCCAACTGATCGTTACATCTTGGATGGAATTGCAAAACAACTTGGATTAAATCTTGTCATTATTGATAACGAATCTGCGGGTTCAGCAGAACATGAGCGGATAACACCTGAAATCCTTGCACCTTACTTAAATGAAGATGTAGCGCTAGTTACTTTGGAAGTTATTCAATATCGTTCTGGTGCTCGCAATGACATTAAGTCACTCACTGATTTGGTTCGCAAACACGGAGCGCTTATGTTGTGGGATGCCAGCCACGCAGTTGGCGCAATCGAAATGGACTTCGATAAAAATGGTGTTGATATTGCAGTCGGTTGCACTTATAAATATGGGAATTCTGGCCCAGGTGCACCTGCTTGGCTCTATGTAAATAAAAAAGTGCAAGCTGAGTTGCAAGTTCCAATCCAAGGTTGGTTTTCACAGGGTGATCAATTTGCAATGGGGGCTGATTTTGAAAGAGCAGAAGGTATTCGTGGTTTTCAAATTGCTAGTCCTTCATTGATCGGATTACGTTGCATTAAGAGCGCATTTACGATGATTGAAGATGCAGGAATTGGTGCGATATCAGAAAAGGCGGCGATTGGAACTGAGATGATGATTCAGCTATACGATGCTTGGCTGGTAGAACTTGGATTTACTTTATTGACATCTCGAAATCCACAAGAACGCGGCGGTCATATTTCTCTCGGTCATCCCGACGCTGCACGTATCTGCGTAGCGCTACGAGAGTTTGCTGACGTTATTCCAGATTATCGAACACCTAACTCAATAAGGCTAGCGATTGCTCCGCTTCCAACTTCTTACGTTGAAGTTTGGGATGGATTTGCACGCATCCGTGATCTTGTTGCTTCTCGACAATATGAGAAGATCAAAAAAACAGATTCGAGGGTCACATGAGCGATACCGATTTCGATTCCGCACTTACCTACACTTCTTATCTAGCAATAGATAAGTTACTTGAACTTCAGAACCCTCTATCCGATGGCCCAGAACACGATGAAATGCTCTTTATTATCATCCACCAGAGTTATGAACTCTGGTTTAAACAATTAATCCACGAATTTAACGAAGCGGCAAAGGCTCTTGAATCTGGCGATACCCATCGATCGCTAGCCATTCTTGGAAGAATTCGCACAATACTTAAAGTCTGTGTCACCCAAGTTGATATCTTAGAGACGATGACGCCATTGCAATTTAACGCTTTCCGCGGTTATCTCTCTTCCTCCAGCGGGTTCCAGTCTGCACAGTTTAGAAAAGTTGAAGCGTTGCTGGGACGTAGAGATTCGAAGATGGCCGCGCATCTACCTTTAGATGTTCAGGCAGAGATTAAGGAGATCGCCTCAAGTAATTCCATCTGGGATTCAACTCTGGTCTATCTTGCAAAACGTGGCCACAAGATCCCCGTTGAGATTTTAAATCGCGATAAATCAACTCATTATCAATCAGATCCACGAGTTATTGACGCCTTATTAGAAGTTCATCGCGGTGACCCTGAGTCAGCAATGGTCTGTGAAAGGCTGATGGATATCGATGAAGGTCTGCAAGAGTGGCGCTACCGCCATGTAAAAATGGTTGAGCGCACCATCGGACAGAAAACGGGTACTGGTGGTTCTGATGGAGTTAAATACTTGGCAAGTACTTTATTTAATCCGGTCTTTAAAGATCTTTGGGATATCCGTTCGCAGTTTTAGATTTTTCCGGTTGAATAGAAATACAGAATAATTAGTATCGATAGAACTGCTGCACCAGCAATCAGCGCTAACTGAAGCCACTTTGGTATCCCAGCTTTGTCGGCAGCTTTTTGCGCATAAGTTCTTGTAGTGACCATGACTCTAGAGGCCCACGCAAATTCAGTTGCCAAAATACCAAGTCCTGCAATCACAATTAAAACTCCTGGGCCAGGAGCAACTAATGCGATTGCACCTAAAACAGTTACTGTCCCGCCCGCAATTCCGATGACTGCGCGCCAGAATAAACGGCCGGCTTTTGTCTTTTTAATCCAAGTTCTAATTCTCATTTTTTCTTTTCCATAAGTTTCATAATTAGGGCAAGTTTATTCAGACACGCCCGAACTTCTCGCATAAAAAAGGGTTGGGGTTGCAACTTTTTTTGACTTCGGAGATACTTATGGGGCACTCGAAAGAGTGACAACGATGGGGAGAGTACTTCTCAAACGAGTTTCTAAATCAGAAACCTTTGCCGTACAGCTTTAAAATGATTACACAATCGCATCACGCGGAAAGTTTTAGATCACTACCAGCAACATCCACGCCGATATCGCCTGAGAAAGTAGCCTCTTTACTGGCCTCAGAATGGCAACTATTTACTAAGAACACCAAGGGTTCAGCAACTGAGAGCGCGCGCTCAATGAAGTCGCTCCCCCTCGGCGTTACCTCAAGCTTCCAGCACTGGGATCCATATCCAATCTCTATCGTCTCCGCTAAAGGCGCGTGGATGACAGATGTGGATGGCCGCGAGCTGCTCGATCTTTCTATGGGCTTCGGCGCAATGCTCGCCGGGCACTTGAACCCAGTAGTCGTAGAAGAAGCCAAAGCAGCCCTTGATACTGGAATGCTCTTTGTGACCCCATCTCCTATTTCAACTGATGCCGCAGAGAGAATCTGTCGTCGCTTCGGAATTGACCAAGTTCGATTTACAAATTCAGGTACAGAATCAACTATGTACGCGGTGCGAACTGCACGATCTGCAAGTGGCAAGAGCGACATTGTTAAAGTCGAAGGTGGTTACCACGGTAGCTACGATCCATTCGTAGTGTCGGCAAAACCAAAAGTTGAATATGCCGGAGATCCAGATTTCCCAACTCCTGTGGCAGATGCAAATCTAGTAGCCGGAAATGTTTTTGTGGTTCCCTATAACAATGCTGATTCGCTAGAAGCAGTTTTCGAAAAGCATTCTTCAACTATTGCTTGCTTCATTGTTGAGCCAGTACTTGAAAATATTGGGATCGTGCTTCCGGATGCGGGTTATCTAGAACGTGTTCGCGAACTATGCGATCAATATGGAATTATTTTAATTTTTGATGAAGTAAAGACTGGTCTAACCGCTGGGCATCAAGGTGCAGCACAGAGACTTGGCGTGCGACCAGATCTAATTACTCTTGCTAAATCAATCGGTGGCGGACTTACACTTGCTGCGTTTGGTGGCAAGCAGAAGTACATGGATTATGTAACAAACGGAAAAATGGCCCACTTCGGTACATTTAACGGAAACCCATTAGCCATGGCTGGTGTTCGCGCAGTAGATAAAATCTGTAACGCAGAAACTTTGGCTGCAGCAGAAGCGCTAAACCAACAAGCGCTAGAGCGAATCTCTGCAATCATTGATGAGTACCAACTTCCAGCGCACACAGTTGG
>CANMCL010000034.1 GCA_947496345.1 Actinomycetota bacterium | reverse complement strand
GTTGACCTCGTTGGTCTTGTCGGAAAATCTCTCTAATTTAGATGGGTAATTCTGCAATTAATTCACTGCAAAGTTTTGACGTAGCCGGCCAAAGAGTATTTCTTCGCTGTGATCTCAACGTTCCTCTAAAGGATGGAAAGATTACAGATGATGGACGCATTCGTGCCTCGCTACCGACTATCAAAACTCTCTTGGCTAATGGCGCAAGTTTGGTGATTGCAGCGCATTTGGGTCGTCCCAAAGGTGAAGCAAAACCAGAACTATCTTTAGCTCCGGTTGCGGCGCGATTATCAGAATTGCTTGGAAGTCAGGTGATCTTCGCCGGCGCCGTAACGGGACCAGAAGTAACTTCAAAGGCAGAGGCTTTAAAGAGCGGTGAAATTCTATTGCTGGAAAACATTCGCTTCTCTGCTGCGGAAACCTCGAAAGAAGAGTCTGAGCGTTCACTCTTTGCTAATGAATTGGCGAAATTAGCAGACTTGTACGTTGGCGATGGCTTCGGAGCAGTGCACCGAAAGCACGCTTCAGTCTTTGATCTGCCAAAACTTCTGCCACACGTAGCCGGTACTTTGGTTGCAGCAGAAGTTGAAGTTTTAAAGAAGCTAACACAAAATCCAGAGCGCCCGTACGGCGTCGTTCTTGGTGGCGCGAAAGTGTCAGACAAGATTGGAGTTATCTCTAACTTGCTCAGCAAGGTCGATGTAATGGCTATTGGCGGAGGGATGGTTTTTACTTTCCTTGCAGCCCAAGGTAAAGAAATCGGATCTTCACTCGTTGAAAAAGATTTAATTGAGACCGTTCAAGGTTTAATTAAAGAAGCAGCCGCTTCCGGCGTTACTTTAGTTCTGCCCACAGATATCGTGGTAGCCCCTAATTTTGCGGCGGATGCACCAGTAACTTTGGTAAGCGCAGACTCAATTCCATCAGATCAAATGGGCTTAGATATCGGACCAGACTCTGCAGCAGCATTTGCAAAGGCAATTCGTGGATGCAAGACAGTGTTCTGGAATGGCCCAATGGGAGTATTTGAATTTCCATCTTTTGCCAACGGAACTAAGGTCGTTGCGCAAGCATTAACACAAGTTTCTGGTATTTCTGTCGTCGGTGGCGGAGACTCAGCCGCGGCCGTTAGAGCACTTGGTTTTGCCGATGCTGACTTTGGTTATATCTCAACCGGCGGAGGCGCTTCTTTGGAATACTTAGAAGGCAAGGAACTTCCGGGCTTAACAGCCCTAGATCTCTAAGAAAAATCTAAAGCTTTAGTATCGTTGCAGTATCTATTAAAGATCAACTAAAAGGAGCAGATCATGCGTAAGCCGCTAATGGCCGGTAACTGGAAGATGAATCTAAATCATCTTGAAGCAATTGCAGTTGCCCAGAAGTTGGTCTATTCCTTAGGCGATAAAGATTACGACGCAGTAGATATCGCGATAATCCCACCATTTACCGATATTCGTTCGATTCAGACTCTGATCGACGGCGATCGTCTTCGCTTGCTCTACGGAGCGCAAGATATTTCGCCGGAAGCGAGCGGAGCATTTACCGGTGATATCTCCGGTCATATGTTGGCAAAGTTAGGTTGCACCTTCGTTGTCATTGGACACTCTGAACGTCGCGCAATTCATAAAGAAGATGACGCGTTAGTTAATCGTAAAATAAAGGCCGCTTTGGCCAATGAGTTAACTCCAATTTTCTGTGTGGGCGAAGAACTTTCAATACGCGAATCAGGAGCGCACGTTTCCCATGTCATCCGTCAGGTGCGCTCAGGCTTAGAAGGATTTACAAAACCTGAACTAAAAAAGATTGTGGTCGCCTACGAACCAGTTTGGGCGATCGGTACCGGAAAGACTGCAACCCCAGAAGATGCACAGGAAGTCTGCGCAGCAATTCGTGAAGAGATAGCCTCAATCGGATCTGCAGAGATCGCTTCGAATATGCGCATCCTTTATGGCGGTTCTGTTAAATCCTCTAATATCTCTGAGATTATGAAGCAGGCAGATGTTGATGGAGCGCTAATCGGGGGAGCGAGCCTAGATCCTGAAGAATTGGCAAAGATCGCCAAGTTCTACGCTGCAGAAAGCGCTTAAGGCCCGTCGGGCATCTAGTATCCTTACCGTCTACCGAAAACATTAGGGGTTGTTCATCGTGGCTCTAGCTCTCTCAATCTTGTTAGTCATCACAAGTGTCGTGATGATTTTGCTGGTTCTGTTACATAAAGGAAAAGGCTCAGGCCTCTCGGATCTATTCGGCGGCGGAATGTCTTCAAATTACGGTGGCTCATCTGTCGTTGAGCGAAACCTAGATCGCATCACAATTGTTGTTGGTGGCATTTGGTTTGGCGGCGTTGTCGCGCTTAGTCTTGTTTTGAAGGGTTAATAAATGGCAAGTGCAATTCGTGGAAGTCGTGTCGGCGCTGGCCCAATGGGCGAAGCTGAACGCGGGGATCAGATTGAACGCGCTACCGTTTCCTACTGGTGCGGCAATGGACACGAAGTTCGTCCCTCATTTGCTGTTGAAGAAACTGTTGTAATTCCCGCTGAGTGGGATTGCCCAAAGTGTGGATTACCTGCAGGTCGCGATCGCAACAATCCGCCTAAGGCAGTAGTTAATATTCCTTACAAGACACATTTAGCTTATGTAAAAGAGCGTCGCACTGATACTGAAGGAGCGAAGATCCTAGAAGATGCTCTGCGCAAACTCCGCGGAGATGACGAATAGTTAAAGAGCTTTTGCAGCTTTTATAAGTTGAGTGATACCCGCACTTCGTTCTAGCAAGTTAAGGCGAAGGAGCGGGTATTTTCTTGCCCCAAGTGCACGGTAATCACCAACGGCTTGCGCCATCAATAGCGTTCCAAAGGAAAAATCACGACCTGGGACTTGGAAATCCTGACTGATGGCGCCGGTTATTTGTAAGAAGGAACCGTTCTGCTGTCCACCTTTATGGAACTGTCCGGTCGAGTGCAAAAATCTAGGACCCCAACCAAAAGTTACGGGTCGACCAGATTTCTGCGACAAAATACTTCTAAGCTCAGCAATATCCGCATCAGCTCTGCGATCTAGATACGCCATAACTGCAATATATCCATCTGAATCTATGGTTGCTATCAAGTTCTTTAACGCGGCAGTTATTGTGTTTCCATTTCCAAAAATCTCTATCCGCTCATCGCCGGAGGCCGCAGTAAGTTTCGGTAATTTGTTATCCCACTCCGCTAAAACTGCAGATGTTGCTTCTTTAGCCTCAGTTACATTTGGTTGATTAAAGGGATCAACGTTCAGTGCGGCACCCATCAAAGCGGTGACCCATTCCCAAAATAGGAAATGCTCACCAAGTTCCGCGCTTACGCTTAAATGCGCACCTGGTGCGAATGCAATCGAGAAAGCACCACCACCTTCTGCCTGGTTAAAGTTCTCTGTTGCTATTGGCAAGCGTCCCTTTTCATCCTTGCCGGTGGATTCAGCGATTAACTGTTCGATCCAATCAGAGAGTCCTGGGAAACGAGATCCGAGATCAGTAAAGCCTAAATATTGTTGATTCTGAGTTAACAGTAAGTAAGCAACATCTAACACAACAGCAGGATCATTTATTATTTGCGCGCGGGCATCGCCTGCCTGATCTAAAAGTATCGAAGCATCAACTCCCATAAGGCTCGCAGGTGTCAGACCAAATGCGGTGAGTGCGCTAAAGCGACCACCTACCTTTGGATCGGCGTTGATAACCGTGAATCCTTTAGCTCTTACATCTTTATCTAAAGGCGAACCTGGATCTGTCACAAACAACATATGTTGAGTTGGATCTAACTTTGCTTTTCTTAAGTAATCTTCGAAGAAGGCTCGCTGTGAAGCTGTCTCAATTGTCGACCCTGATTTAGAACTAACAATTACTAGCAATTTCTCGGGGGAGCCGGTTAGTGCGTGCGCTAAGTACTCTGGATCGGTTGAATCCAAGATAAAGATCTCTTTACCGTAAGTTTTAGCGATCACTTCTGGAGCCAGAGAAGAACCGCCCATTCCGCATAATACTAAGTTGTCGTAATCTCTAAACTTCGCCGCTACTGCATCGAGTATCGGAAGTAATTCCCGAGAACTCTCATCCAAATCAACCCAGTTAAGTCTGATCGCGGCTTCCTTCGCGGCCGATGGCCCCCAAGTATTTGCATCCTTCTTAGCAACTTTGGGATGGGCATCTGCGAGTGCCAGATAAAGAGGATCTTGACGATTTACCTTACTTAGAGCTGGACCCGATAAAGTAATCATTAACTAAGAGCTGCTTCAATCTTGGCAACAATCGCTTCTGCGCCGAATCCAAATTCAGCAAATAGCTTTGTAGCGGAAGCAGAAGCACCGAAGTGTTCTAGGGAGATGGCAATTCCACTATCTCCGATATATTCACGCCAACCTTGTGCAATGCCAGCTTCGATACTTACCTTTAAGCGGGCCGATTTTGGCAGAACGCTCTCTTGGTATGCAGAACTTTCTTGAGCAAACCATTCCAAGCACGGAGCACTTACAACGCGTACGGCGATTGATTTAACTGCTAGTGCGCTCTGCACGGCAAGTGCAACTGAGACTTCTGAGCCTGTTGCAATGATTACAACCTCAGCGGTGGTTGGTGAATCCTTGAGAATATAAGCGCCTTTATTAACCAGTTCTGCTGAACCATGTGTTGAGCGATCAACGACCGGAAGATTCTGACGCGATAGCAGTAACCCAACAGGTTTGCGGCGAAGCATGATCGCTTTCCAGGCTTCGCGGACTTCATTGGCATCTGCGGGGCGAACTACGGAGAAATTTGGAATAGCCCGAAGTGTTGCTAAATGCTCGACTGGTTGATGTGTCGGACCATCTTCGCCGAGTCCAATTGAATCGTGGCTCCAGATAAAAATGCTCGGCAGATCCATAATTGCAGATAGTCGAACCGCTGGTCGCATGTAATCACTAAAGACTGCGAAAGTTCCACCAAAAGTTTTGGATAATCCGTGAAGTGCAATTCCGTTAAGTATTGAACCCATTGCGTGTTCGCGAATACCAAAGTGAATCATTCTTCCGTAAGGATTAGCGCCGGCCATCTTGCTACTTGCAGGCAAGAAAGAGCCAGCGCCGCTTATGGTCGTGTTGTTGCTTCCCGCTAGATCGGCAGAACCACCCCAAAATTCCGGAAGTGTTTTTGCAAGTGCGGCTATGACCTCACCAGATGCTTTTCGTGTCGCAACATCTTTACCTGCAGGATATTGCGGAAGATCGGCATCCCAACCTTTAGGTAGGTCACCGCTAACTAAACGATTCAGTAACGTTGCACGATCTTGATTAGCGCTCTTCCAAGATGCGAATTTTTCCTCCCAAGCTTTGCGCGTCGCTGCGCCTCTAGTTTTTACTTCGCGAACGTGGGCCAGAATTTCGGCGGGCATCGCAAAATGTTCTTCCGGATCTAAGCCCAGTAACTTCTTAGTTTCAGCAATTTCTTCTGCGCCAAGGGCGGAACCATGGGATTCGGCAGTGTTTCGCGCTTTAGGTGCAGGCCAAGCAATTATCGATTGCATGCGAATTAGCGTCGGCTTGGTCGTCTCCTTTTTAGCGGCAATCATCGCCGCATCCACAGCAACTAGATCAACGTTGCCATCACTTGCCGCTGCAACATCAATTACATTCCAACCATATGCACGGTAGCGAGCTGAGACATCTTCGGTGAAGGCGATGTGGGTGTCACCTTCGATTGAAATGCGATTATCGTCATAAATTACTTTTAAATTTCCAAGTTCTTGCGTTCCAGCAAGTGATGAAGCTTCACTGCTTACACCTTCTTGTAAATCTCCATCTGAACAGAGAACCCAAATATTGTGATCAAAGAGCGAGGAATTTGCTGCGGCATCTGGATCAAATAAACCACGTTCGTAACGCGCCGCCATCGCCATTCCAACTGCAGTTGCAACTCCGGCTCCCAATGGACCTGTTGTCATTTCAACGCCAGCAGTGTGTCCATATTCAGGATGACCCGGAGTTAGTGAGTTCCAGGTACGGAAAGTTTTCAAATCTTCCATTTCAAGGCCATAGCCACTGAAGAATAATTGAGTGTAGAGAGTTAGTGATGAGTGTCCGCAAGAGAGAACAAAACGATCGCGCCCCAACCATTTGGGATCTGCTGGATCGTGAATTAAATGGCGTTGAAATAAGTTATAGGCAACCGGTGCCAGCGACATTGCGGTTCCAGGATGACCATGGCCAGCGTTTTGAACCGCATCCATTGCAAGGGCACGAGCATATGTAACGGCGCGATCATCAAATTCTGACCAGTTTTCTAAAGTATGCATCAAGAACTTTCTCCCGCGTTAGTTGATTGAGTACGGTTCGGGGAAGTTGTTACAGCTAATCGCAGACGCCAGGCTGAGATCCAAACTAGCGTTGATCCTAAGAGGTGTGCAGCGACGAGTATTTCAGGTATTCCCGTGAAATATTGGATATATCCAATCGCGCCTTGTGCAAGAGAGATTGCGATAAAAATTAGAATTCGGCGCTTATGTATTGGATTGGAACGAGCCGCAACATAAAGAGCAAGCGTCAGTCCCAGAAGTGCGATAACCGCCTCCGCGTGAATCGATGCAACGGTTCGGATATCAAAACCAAAGCGGCGGGAATCTTCATCACCGGCATGCGGACCACTTCCGGTTACCAAAGTGCCCAAAGCAATCACTAGGAAGGTCAGATAGATATGGGCCCTTGAAAGGTTTGCAGTCATTTTTTCTGAAGGTTTAATTTTGATGATGCCATTTTCGCGACGATCATTGAGAGAAGTGGCACCTCCGATCAAAATAATTGAAAGTAAAAGGTGTCCTGCGACAGGCAGTGGATGTAAATCTGTCAGAACGGTAATCCCACCAAGCACGCCTTGACCTAAAATTCCCAAAACCTGACCGAGCGCTAATAAGCGTAAATCCTTGCGCTTTTTAAATAGGACATGCACCAGAACTGCGAGCGCGACTGCGATTAGTGCAAAGGTAAGCAACCTATTTCCGAATTCAATCCAAGCGTGCAATTGACCTTCGGCTTGATTGGGGACGGGGGTGTAAGAACCGGGCGTGCATTCAGGCCAAGTTGGACACCCCAGCCCTGATCCAGTTAGGCGCACAGCCCCGCCGGTTAAAACCAGCCCCGCCTGCAAAACGAGCAAAGCTCCATAAAGGAAGCGGCGCAATTTCATGGCCTAAGACTAGGACCTTCGCCACACGCCCTGAGTGGAAAGCGCGAGCGAATTACGACACAATACTGTTGTGAAAATAACTGGAGGGCCAGCCCTAAAGAGCATCGACGATCCGCGTACTCGCGATGCCGTCGCCCGCTCCATTCTGGAAAATGGGCCATCCACCGCGGCAGCCCTTGGAGAACGTTTGGGTTTAACGCCAGCTGGTATTCGACGCCATTTAGATTTACTCACCGCCGATGGAATTTTAGAAGCACGCGAACCACGAATCTCATCTACGCGCGGTCGCGGTCGACCTTCGAAGGTCTTTGTTATGACCGATTCCGGTCGCGAAAAATTTGAACATTCTTACGATGACCTCGCAGTTGCCGCACTTAAGTTTATGTCAGCACAATCTGGCGAACATCTAGTAACCGCTTTCGCAAAATCTCGCGCTGACGATATAGAACGCAAGGGTGCAATTGCGATTGCGAAGAGTTCAAACAAGTTAGATGCTTTAGCTTCATTCTTAACTGAACAAGGTTACGCCGCAAGTGTCGGACCACGTGCCACCGGTGAAGAACTCTGTCAGCACCATTGTCCAATCGCACACGTAGCATCTGAATTTCCCCAACTCTGCGAAGCAGAAACCGAAGCCTTCTCTAAATTGCTCGGCACGCACGTTCAACGCTTAGCCACCATCGCCCACGGTGATGGTGTTTGCACAACCTACATTCCAAACATGAGTAAGAAACAACCACTAACAGCCGGAAAGGCGCGGTCATGACAACTGCACACCCAGAACTAGACGGACTTGGAAATTACGAATACGGCTGGTCTGACGGAAACGACGCAGGCGCTAATTCACGCCGCGGAATTAACGACGAAGTTGTTCGCGATATCTCTTCGAAGAAGAGCGAACCGCAGTGGATGCTAGATATGCGCCTAAAAGGTTTAGCGCTATTTGAAAAGAAGCCGATGCCGTCGTGGGGTTCAGACCTGACCGGAATTTTCTTCGACACCATTAAATATTTCGTGCGTTCAACTGAGAAGCAGGCTGCGACTTGGGATGATCTGCCAGATGAAATTAAGAATACTTACGATCGTCTAGGTATTCCGGAAGCTGAAAAACAACGCCTCGTCTCTGGCGTTGCAGCACAGTACGAGTCAGAAGTTGTTTATCACTCAATCCGTGAGGACCTCGAAAAACAAGGCGTTATCTTCCTTGATACCGATAGCGGACTAAAGCAGCACCCAGAACTCTTCAAAGAGTATTTTGGTTCTGTTATCCCCGTCGGCGATAATAAATTTGCTGCACTAAATACAGCTGCCTGGTCAGGTGGTTCATTTATCTATGTTCCAAAGGGCGTTCACGTAGATATTCCATTGCAGGCATATTTCCGCATCAACACTGAGAACATGGGTCAGTTTGAACGCACCTTGATCATTGCCGATGAAGATTCTTACATTCACTACGTTGAAGGCTGTACAGCCCCTATCTACAAATCAGATTCACT
>CANMCL010000033.1 GCA_947496345.1 Actinomycetota bacterium | reverse complement strand
CAAATTTGGTAATCCAGTTAGACCAGACATCAATCCACCCGCTTATCACTTTAGGGTTCTCGGTCTCTAAATCATCGAGGCCGAAGAAATCACCATCTAGGACTGAATTTCCGATACTCGGATTATTCCCAAGATTGTGATAGTTGCTAATTAAATTGAGCCATTCTGGTTTCTTTATACTTGCTTCATCCGCATTTACTTGTGGTCTTCCGTTGCTGTCGTAGTAAATAACATCAGCAGTGTGATTAACCACGACATCTATGATCACCTTCATATTTAATTTGTGGGCCTGCGCAACTAACTCTTTAAAGTCTGCTTCACTGCCCAAATGCGGATCGACAGTTGTGAAATCAACGCCCCAATAGCCGTGATAAGCAGATGAGTTTCCTTGCACAGACTTTTGAACTACTGGCGGTGTAATCCAGATAGAAGTAAAGCCCATAGATTTGATGTAATCCAAGCGCTTTGTGATTCCCTTGAGGTCACCACCGTGCCAATAGCCAATATCTTCTGGAGCGAAACCGCTGATTGACAGCGCTTTATTCGTCCCACCGTAATCATTGCTGGTATCGCTATTTTCGAAGCGGTCAGTCATTATGAAGTAGACCGACTCATCGCTCTGTGGTCCGCGGACCATCGGCTTGATAAAGTCAGAGTTAACTTGGGCGTATGCGATTGAAGTGGTTGCTAAAGCTAAGGAGATTGTTATGGCGGTAAAAATACTTACTTTTTTCAACTCAACCCTTCGTTGCGCCAGCGGTTAAGCCGCCAATTATAAATCTCTGCATTGATAAGAAGATTGCTACCAGCGGAATCGAGGCGATGATCGATCCGGCGGCGAAAGGTCCCCAAGTCGCCTCGAATTGACCACCCACGAATTGTTGAAGACCTACTGCAACGGTTCGGTTCTCTACATCCTGCAAGAAGAGTGAGGCAAGAACGAATTCGTTAAAAGTTCCGATAAATGAAAGTACCGCAATTACCGCTAATACTGGTGCGGCAAGTGGCAGAAAGATCAACCAGAAGACTTGTGGAACTGATGCGCCATCTAAACGCGCTGATTCATCGAGCTCAAGAGGAATCGAGTCGAGGAATCCCTTAAGAAGCCAAACGTTAACGCCAAGTGCGCCACCGATGTAAATCAAGTAAAGACCCCAGATGCTGCCCAGCCCAAATGTTGGCGCAATTAAGAAGACTTGTTCCATCATCACATAGATTGCGGAGAGTGAAAGGAAACTTGGAAAGACTTGAATTAAGAGAAGGGCTTTTAGGCCAACTTTACGTCCCTTAAATCGCAAGCGGCTGAAGGCGAAGGCTGCCGCAGCGCCGATGGCCACGGATGTTACTGCGGTTGCAGTTGCGATAATTAATGAGTTCTTCATCCATGCCCAGTAAGGAATTAGCGGGTCAGTAAACAACATTATGTAATTATCAAATGAAAACTTCACTGGAAGTAAAGAGCTAGAAGAAATTCCACCGGTCGGATCAAAGGAGGTAACGATTACGACATAAATCGGAAAAGCAGTGAACAGCACCAGAGAAATGGCGAGAGCGTGCTTCCAAACATTATTCGTTCCTGGTTTTTTACTCATAGTGTTTCCATAACCTTTGACTTTTTCAAGGTATACATAGACATAGTGCCGACAATTACAAACATAACCATAGAAATCGCGCTAGATAGACCCAAATCTTGGAAGTTTGATCCAAATGCAGTTTTATAGGCATAGGAAATCAAAATGTCGGTTGCGCCTGCGACTTCGCCATCGATCGCATTCGTGGGTCCACCACCAGTTAACAGATAAATAATATTAAAATTATTAAAATTGAAAGCAAAACTAGCGATCAAAAGCGGACCAAGAATCTGCAGAAGTAGCGGTAGTTTAATTGTGTAGAAAGTCTGCTTTTCAGTCGCTCCATCAATTGATGCCGCTTCTTCAAGTTCGGCAGGAATTGATTGCAGTGCGCCGCTTCCGATTAAGTACATGTACGGGAAGCCCAACCAGAGATTTACAAGAATTACTGCAAATCGGGCAAGCCAAGGGCTATCGAACCAGTCGATGTTCAAACCCAAAAGCATATTTATTGCACCGAAATCCTTATTGAATAATCCACGCCAAATAAGGATGCTCATAAAACTCGGAATTGCATAAGGCAAGATTAAAAAGCCGCGGTAGAACCTACGGAATTTAATTGGCCCTTGCAGTGCGAGAGCGAGAGCCATTCCCACAGCAAAGGTGGTGCCTACAGATAGGAAGGCAAAGGCTATTGTCCAGATAAATACTTTAATGAATGGGTTCCGTAGCTTTTCATCTAAGAAGAGTGATTTGAAGTTATCCAATCCGGAATAAGCGCGCCAGCCCGGATCCAAGCGCGTTGTTGGATCATCCTTAGCAACGAAATTTCCATTGCCATTATCGATATAGGTAATTCCGAGTTCGGTATTTTCTAGTTGATCCGTGACGGGGTCATAGACGACGCTTTGAATCAGTCGCGCCGCCACGTCAGAACCTTGTGGCGCAGCATATGAACCATCTCCGAGTGGAAAACGGAGCGCAGTGATCGTTGCATCTTCATTTGCGAATTCTTCATCAGTCAGCGTTGTGATTCCGTTGGCACCGGTTATATAACCGGATATATCGCGAGTTATTTCTGTTTCGGCGACTGGTCGTACTGAACTTTCATCTGCGTATAGGAGTTCCCTAGTGATTTGATTTTCCAAAATACCAGCATATTTACCGTTGCTGGTCTTACCGAGAAAGAGGTCATAGGCCGTTCCTTCAGCATCCGCAACAATTCCGTTATTTATGATTTCTCTGAGCGCCGCCTCTTTAGCGATTTCGTTGCCAGTTTTAAAATTGTAGGTAGACATTAAAATTGTGTAACCAGTTGGGGTAACTACGAAGATTGCGAAAAATATTAAACCTACTGAGAGAAATTTCAGAGGGATAAAGCCTTTGGTTATAAATGAATAATTCAAGAAAATTAGTGCGGCGGTAACAACGCCAGCGATAATGAAGGAGCTCTTATTTATGGCTGCAGAGATTAGCCAAATCAAGGCGGCATCTGCCGCGCCTAAGAAACCATATTTTAGGAAGAGGGCTAGTGGGCCGCGTAATCCGACCAGCTTATAAAACACTTTGCCCCCTGTTATAAATTAGTTAAAACGATTAAATAGAAAAGGTGGGAGATGTACGAGAATTTCGTACATCTCCCACCTTTTTTACTCTATGCCTATTTTTCTATTACATATCCTTAGCAGCGTTTGCGAAGTTCTTTGAAAGAACTACTGCTGCCTTATCTAGGGTTGTATCGATATCTTTACCTGCAAAGATATCTTTTAGAGCATCGCCTGCTACGTCGTACCAGCCTGCTCCGCCAGTCTTGTCATCAAGAGCTGCGCTTAGTTGCTTAACAGCGTTTGCAGATGAGGCGCCAATTCCTTGAGCGTTCTTATCCTTTGTCTTTGCAGCTGCTGAGATGTGAGCAAGTGGGCGCTGAGACTTCTGGGCTTCGTTGAATGAAAGCTGTCCGGCCTCAGATGAGAAGAACTTGTTGAGCAACTGGTTTGCACCGGTCTTTACTCCGTGATCTGTCGCATATGAAGTTAGGTAAGCAGCAGCAAAGCCTGCCCACTGATTTCCAAATGTTCCAGCAGTTGTGCCAGGAAGTGATCCCCAAGCAAATTTAACGCTAGTAGCTTCGATTCCGCTCATGTTCCATGAACCAACAAGTGCGACTGGTGTCTTTCCAGCTTTGAATGCAGTGTCGCATCCATCGTATGAGAAGAAGCCATTTGTCTTGCCATCTGAACCAACTAGGTACTTCTTAGCATTTGTCTTAAATGCTGATGAGTTGAAGACTACGGTCTTTAAATCTGGTTTTCCACTCTTGTAAGCCCAAGCTCCGCCACCAAGTGCTGTAAGTACTGGATGAGCACCCCAAACACCGTTAAATGAACGGATATCGTTTGTAAGGGTTGACTTGTTCTTGATGTAGTAATCGTAGATTTCACCAATTGTCTTAGGAGCAGTTGGGAACATCGCAGTGTTGTAGATCATTCCTGTTGTGTCTGCATCTGTTGGGATACCGTAAACGCGGCTTTTAACTGTTAGCGCTTCGAATGAACCCTTTGAGAATGCTGCACGAGTTGAAGAAGAAACTACAAGTGACTGAATCTTTCCGCTCTTAGCACCTGAAATTGCAAGTGCGCCATCGCGAAGAATGATGTCTGGTCCGGTTGCGGCAGTTGCCTTGTCCCAAGCAGCGCCAAGTGCGTCGTAAGAAGCATATGACTTAACTGCAACTGTGTATCCAGGAACAGTCTTTTCCATGTCCTTAACAAGTTTTTCAAGAGCTGGTCCGCGTGTTTCATCAGCCCAGATTGTGATTGTCTTCTTTGCAGCAAATGCAGATGGAACTGCAAGCGCTGATACTGCGAGAGCTGCTGCGGCGATTGCGCCGACAACACCAATACGCTTTTTATTCATATTTCCTCCAAATATGTATGAGAACCCACGAGGGTATGGATCTCTAGTGGGGCTATTCCATAACATTTGGGGGTTAAGATCAAACGAAAACCCCAGTAAATAAGGGTTTCTACGCTCATTTATAGAATTGTTATAAACCGTAGGCGTTGCAAAGACCCTTTCATGAACCGGCGGGATTGCCCTGTGGGGGATAAATCGCGCTTGGGCTAGCTGTGCAACATGCCGATGGAGCCATCCCAGCCGTCGACTTCTTCAGGTTTGCGTGGGCCTTTACCGACATAGCGCGCAGATGGGCGGATCAAACGACCGGTGCGCTTCTGTTCGAGAATGTGTGCCGACCAACCAGCGGTGCGGGCTGCGGTAAACATTGATGTAAATAGCGGAGCAGGAACTTGTGCGAAGTCCAAAATAATTGCTGCCCAGAATTCAACATTTGTTTCTAGAACACGATCTGGTTGGCGTTCGCGAAGTTCTTTAAGCGCTGCTTGTTCTAAAGCTTCAGCAACGGCGTAACGCGGTGCATTAAGTTCTTTTGCAGTGCGACGAAGTGTGCGCGCACGTGGATCTTCGGCGCGATAAACGCGGTGACCGAATCCCATCAAGCGTTCTTTGCGATCTAGCAAACCTTTTACATAAGCAGTTGCATCGCCAGTCTTTTCAACTTCTTCAATCATATGCAAAACGCGAGATGGTGCGCCACCGTGAAGTGGACCAGACATTGCGCCAATTGCACCAGAGATTGCCGCACAAACATCTGCACCAGTTGATGCGATCACGCGACCAGTAAATGTTGATGCATTCATTCCGTGTTCTGCGGCGGATACAAAGTAAGCATCGATTGCGCGCACGTGTAGTGGATCTGGTTCGCCGCGCCAACGGATCATCATTCTTTCTACAACGGTGTGCGCTTTATCAATTTCAGAATCCGGTACTGCTGGTGCGACGATACCGCGCGCTGCTTGCGCTAAATAAGACAGCACCATTACTGATGTCTGGGCCAGGTTCTCGCGCGCTTCTTCATCAGAAATATCTAGTAGCGGCTTAAATCCACGAGCAGGTGCCAACATTGCAATTGCAGATTGCACATCTACGCGCACATCACCTGAGTGCACTGGAAGTGGAAACGTTGCCGCGTTTGGTAGTCCAGGATTAAATTGATCGTCAACGAGCAAGCCCCAAACGTTGCCGAAGGTAACGCGACCGACTAAGTCGTCGATATCAACGCCGCGATAGCGAAGCGCACTTCCTTCTTTATCTGGTTCTGCAATTTGTGATTCGAAGGCGATTACGCCTTCCAGGCCTGGTTTGAAATCATCTGACATACTCCAATTCTGCACCTTTCGAGAGGTGCTGACCACCACTTTGGGTTAAAGATGACGCGGATAGGAAAGTGAGGTTCGATACATCTATGAGCGAACTCGATCGAGATGCCATCCGTGCCATGCGCCGCTCTTATGGCGAGGTCGGGCTAGAGAATTTACCCACCGACCCATTTGCCGCATTCGCTAACTGGCTGAAGGAAGCCGCCGAAAATTCCTTTATCGTCGAACCAAATGCCATGGTCCTTTCGACGCTGGGCGATAAAGAACATATCTCGACCAGAACAGTTTTATTAAAAGATATATCTGAAGGTGGATTTACATTCTTTACAAATTATTCATCGCGCAAGGCACAAGCGATCGAGTTAAATTCACAAGTCACACTTCTATTTCCTTGGTTTGCAATGGAACGTCAGGTTTCTATCAGTGGATTTGCGACAAAAATTAGCGAAGTTGAATCAACCGAGTATTTCTTGACCAGACCATGGGCAAGCCAGATCGGTGCATGGGCGAGCGCGCAATCAGCGCCACTTGCATCTCGCGAAGAGTTGGAACAAAGATTTGTTGGCGCATCCGAAAAGTGGCCCGAAGGATCATCGGTCCCGAAGCCACCACATTGGGGCGGCTATCGCGTAACGCCAATCAGTATTGAATTTTGGCAAGGCAGATATTCCCGGCTTCACGATCGCTTGCGGTATGAGCGGGCTAACAGCAACGCGGAGTGGGAGATCACTCGCTACTACCCGTAGTCTTAGCCCATGAGCTCCGATATCAAGATCCCAGATAATTTAAAACCACGTGATGGCCGATTCGGTTGTGGTCCATCAAAGATTCGCCCCGAAGCGCTAGCAGCGCTTGCCGCATCTGGTTCTTCAATTCTCGGAACATCGCATCGTCAGAAGCCAGTTAAAAACGTTGTGCACCGCGTACGCGAAGGGCTTAACTCTTTATTTACTCTGCCCGAAGGTTACGAAGTAGTACTTGGAAATGGTGGTTCAACTGCATTTTGGGATATCGCAACTTTTGGTTTGATTGAGAATAAATCACAGCACTTAGTCTTTGGTGAGTTTTCATCGAAGTTCGCATCCGCTGCAAAAGAAGCGCCTTTCTTAGGCGATCCAACGGTTATTAAGGCTGAACCTGGTTCTCATCCGCAGGCAGCAGCTGAAGCCGGTGTCGATATCTACGCACTCACCCATAATGAAACTTCCACTGGTGTAGCAATGCAGATTAAGCGCCCTGCCGGAACAGATGGCGCACTCGTACTTGTTGATGCAACAAGTGCCGCCGGTGGTTTAGAAGTAGATGCCAAAGAGTTTGATACTTATTACTTTGCTCCACAGAAATCTTTTGCATCTGATGGTGGAATCTGGCTGGCGTTAATGAGCCCGGCAGCAATTGCGCGCGCAGAAAAGATTAAAGCTAGCGGTCGTTGGGTTCCAGCATTCTTTGATCTTGGTATTGCAATTGAAAACTCACGCCTTGATCAAACTTATAACACTCCTGCATTGATGACTCTGATGTTATTAGCTGATCAAATTGAATGGATGAATTCAAATGGTGGCCTTAAGTTTGCTGCTGGTCGTAGCGCAGAATCTTCAGCCAAGTTGTATTCATGGGCAGAGAAGACTTCATACACAACTCCATTTGTAACCGACCCTGCGATGCGCTCTAAAGTCGTTGGCACTATTAACTTTGATGAAGCAATTGATGCCACAGCGGTAGCTGCAGCGTTGCGTGCTAATGGCATCGTAGATACCGAGCCTTATCGCAAATTAGGCAAGAACCAACTTCGTATCGGAATGTTCCCGGCCGTAGATCCAAGTGATATTGATGCCTTAACAGCATCTATCGAATTTGTAGTATCAGCCCTGTAAACAAAAGATGCCAAAAACTTTTCAGCGTAACGGGCAGTTCTGGCTGCTTGCTCTGCAAGTTGCCACGGTCAACTTCTTTACCGGTGGATTTGGTCCGTCACAGGCTTTATTGCGCGAGGATCAAGGTACTTCACTAGGTATTGCCGGGCTTCACGGAACCGCCTTGGGTGTAGCCGCGATTATTGCGGGTAGTTTTAACTCGAAATTAGTACATCGTTATGGTCGATCAAATACAACTTGGATTGGTTTAACAGTCTTCTCAATAGGTATTGCCTTCTTCGTCTTTGCTCCCCCAGTGCAACTAACTTTATTGGCAACGCTAATTGCTGGATTTGGCACATCGGTTGTTATAAATAATGTTAATACTGCTGGATCCCATGCCTTCGCTGAACGTTCTCACACCGCTGTAGCTCAATTAAATGCAATTGCAATTGCAGGTTTTGTGACTGGCAATTTCATCGTCGGAACAACTGCAAATATTGTTCGTGATCAATGGCGCCTTGGCCTGCTAATTACAATTCCATTTATTTTGGCGCTTTTCATTAAGGGGCGTAAGTTCGAACCCGATTCACATATTCCAGATGAAGACGGCCCACAACGCGGAAAATTGTCTAAAGGATTCTGGTTCTCCTTCGCCGGTTTCTTTCTCTCAATTTGCGCCGAGTTTGCGACATCTTTCTGGTCGGCATCTTTAATAAGCAATCGCACTGAAGCTAGCGCCGCAATTTCAACTCTTGCGGTAATTGCCTTCGGCAGTGGTGTTGGTACAGGACGTTGGTATGCCGGACGTGTGTTAAAGCGTTTCCATGCCGATGAACAGTTGAAGATGGCGTTATGCCTGCAATTTATCGCCTTCTGGCTTTTCTGGTCTTCACATAACTTGGTGTTGTGCCTGATAACTTTATTTATGGTTGGTCTTGGAATAGCAGTTCAATTCCCACTATTTACTTTGCGTATGGTGGCATTTAGCGAAGGCCGTCCTGATTTAGCAATCGGAAAGAGTTCTATCGCTGCAGGTATTGCAATCGCCAGCTCGCCACTTTTACTCGGCATATTGGGAG
>CANMCL010000032.1 GCA_947496345.1 Actinomycetota bacterium | reverse complement strand
GTTAAACGAGTACTTATTAATCGGTTCGCTGCTGTATTTCAGGAATAGGCCGTCTACTGCGAATCGATTCAATTTACTCAATGAGAAAGCGTTTTGTAAGATAACTTCTGCCTCTTCAATTGAAAATTCTTCGACTACAGCCAGCGATTCTAGAATTTTACGCTCAGCAGGCTTTAGCGTGGAAAGAAGATTTTCGACCAAATAGTTCGTTCCGCTAGAACTATCTTTTTCTTTTGATGCACTTGATGAAGCTTCCCATCCTCGCGAAATATTACTCAAAGTCAACTGGACTCCCGCCGGCCAACCACTTAACTTCTTTAACATTTTTTGATACTCAGGCCGTTCAATACTGACGCCCATAATTGATGCGGATATAGAAACTTCTTCTTCACTGAATTTCATCTTGTTCTGATCAATAACTTGTAGATTATCAAGGGCCTTAAGCTGCACAAATGCTTCTGACGGAATTGCCCTGCGCAATATTATTGTGTGCACATTTTTCGGAACAGAACTGAAGAGGTGCTCAGCTAGCGGCGCAGCATCACCTGTGCTGGCACGACTGTCATCTAAAACTAGAACGAAGTGGCCACCAAGTGAACCAAGTTCAGAAAAGACTTCCGTCATAATTTCTGCAGTAGTCAAAACTTGACTACTTGAGAACCAGTTTCCAAAGTCCGGGATTACATTTCGAACAGCTTGGACGAAGTTTGCGTTGAAAGATTTTGTGTCATCAGAATCGTTGAAACTAAGCCAGATGACCGGATGTTCAAGCGTCGTAATGTATTCGGCAACTAGTGAAGTTTTCCCGTATCCGGCAGGAGCAACAACCAAAGTAATCCCGGCCTGATTAACTTCGACATCAGCCAAGATTTCTTTTCGAGAAATGAAATTTGGTGGCAGCACGGGTGGCAGCGTTTGTGAGAGATTGGAGGCAGGTATCACCCTTGATGCGGATATCCCTACTTTGCTCACGCCTAAGGGTGAGGCATTAACGCAGGTTATGGCTAGTAGAAATCACCCTATAGGGGTGAGAAAGGCAGGTGAAATTATAGGCTTGCGAAAGCCTCTTCGAGCACCCCGAGTGCATCCTTTAACAGCTCATCGGAGATAACGATCGGCGGCAAGAAGCGAATCACATTGCCATAAGTACCTGCGGTAAGAATAAGGACGCCTTTGCTCTGGCAATACTTGATCACGTTCGCCATCGCGGCCGGATTCGGGTTCTTCGTGCCCGCTTCGACGAGTTCAATCGCCTGCATTGCACCACGCCCGCGAACTTCACCGATAATTGGATACTTAGCAGCGAGTGCGTTTAGTGATGTGCTTAGAATTTTTCCGATGTGCACGGCACGTTCTACCAACTTATCTTCTTCGATAGTTGCAATCGCACCCAGCGCTGCTGCGCAGGCAATTGGATTGCCGCCGTATGTTCCACCAAGACCACCAACGTGAGATGAATCCATAATCTCTGCACGCGCAGTTACTGCGGCAAGTGGCAAGCCACCAGCAATTCCTTTGGCGGTGACGATCATGTCTGGTTCAACACCTTCATCTTCACAAGCAAACATTTGTCCGGTGCGCGCAAAACCAGTTTGCACTTCATCGGCGATAAATACGATGCCGTGCTTAGTTGCAAACTTTGATAAACCTGGAAGGAAGCCCTTAGGCGGAACTATAAATCCACCTTCTCCTTGAATTGGTTCAATCAAAATTGCCGCGACATTGTGTGCGCCAACTTCTTTCTCAATCTTTGAAGTGACCTGATCTAAATAATCTTGCGCCATGGTCGCCAGGTTGCCTTCATAATGGAAGGAGTAAGGCATTGGCATGCGATAAATCTCGTTTGCAAAAGGCCCGAAGCCTTCTTTATATGGCACGTTCTTTGCAGTTAGCGCCATAGTCAAGTTTGTACGGCCGTGATAAGCATGTTCAAAGACAATTACCGCGGGGCGCTTCGTTGAATGACGCGCTATCTTGATCGCGTTCTCAACCGCTTCTGCGCCTGAGTTCTGCAAGATTGATTTCTTTTTAAATGAACCTGGTGTTATTCGGTTTAGCGCTTCGCAAACTTCGACATATCCCATATACGGCGCGGTCGTGAAGTTGGTATGAGTAAAGGACTGCACCGCTTCAATAACTCGTTCTACGACGCGAGGGGCAGCATTTCCAACATTTACTACGCCAATACCCGCACCTAAATCAATGATTCGATTGCCATCAACATCCTGCAAAATTGCACCTTCACCGCGTTCGATAAAGGCAGGAATGGCCATACCAAGCCCTGCAGAAACCGCTTCTTTACGTCGAGCAATTAACTCAAGGGATTTAGGCCCTGGAATTGCAGTAGCCAAGTGACGAGTTTGCGGAAGAGGGTCCTTTGAAGTCATGGAGAAATTATAGAGCCTTCTTTTTAACTTCTGCGCCGTTAAGAGTTAGGCTCAGCAAGTGAAGATCAACTCGCAACTGCGCAGCAGCGCTCCGCTACTTGATGCATATCTGGCTTACTTTGAAGGCGATTTCACACCTTTCACAATTCCAGGTCATAAGCAGAGGGCTTCAAAGATTGATCCCGGCCTTGGCGCTGTGGTTGATACAGATATTCCACTTTACGGCGGCCTGGATGAAATTAAGTTAACCAATCAGATTTTAAAAGAATCAGAATCACTTGCTGCGCAATTGTGGGGCGCAGACTTTGCTCGTTTTTCTACTGGTGGCTCAACGCACGCCAATCAAGCTCTGATCCTGGCGCTCGGTAAACCCGGAGATAAAGTTGCGTTAAGCCGCACTGCGCACCGTTCTGTCTTGAGCGCTCTTGTACTCGCAGGACTAGAACCAATCTGGTTAACACCCGAGATCGATGCCAGCACTGGTGTGCCACTTGGAATTCCGATTTCAGAGCTCGAACGCGCTCTTGTCGAAAAACCAATTGCGCTATTACTCACTGAGCCCGGATACCTTGGAACAATCTCTGATTTAGCGCCGCTGATCAAGAAAGCCCACGAACATTTCATTCCCGTAATTGTCGATGCCGCTTGGGGTGGGCATTTCGGGTTTCATACCGACTTACCAAAACACGTTATGCAATTGGGCGCTGATGCACTAATCACTAGTGTTCATAAAGCGCTTCCGGGTTACAGCGCATCAGCGCTATTGCTAGCCCGCACAAACTTGCTTAGCGCCGATCGCCTAGAACAGAGCTTTGAAACGACTCACACAACTTCTCCTGCAGGTGCACCGCTGGCATCCATCGATGCCGTGCGCGCCCTTCTGCAAACCCGCGGCCCGGAATTGTTGGGTGGATTACTCAGCAATATCGCTGAATTCAAGGCTGCAGTGCAAATTAGTTTTGATCTGCCTATATTTTTAAACGCCAGCGATTTTCCGGTCGGTCGTTTTGATCCAGCAAAGATTGTTCTGCGAGCCAATCAACTCGGGGCATCTGGTGTTGAAATTGAGAACCTACTTATTGAACAAGGTATCCGAGTTGAGATGGCTGATCGCGATACCTTGGTATTTCTCGCTACCTTGGCCGATACCAAAGAAGATTTTCAGAAGCTAGCGAAGGTCTTGATCGGAATTCTAAAGTCGGTCGCTAGTACTCCACGTCCGAGCGCTACTGCACTGAGCTGGTCGGTTATCCCCCAGGTCGCAATATCTATGCGCGATGCTTACTTTGCAGATACCGAATTAGTTAGCGCCGCAAATGCAATCGGCAGGACTTCAGCAGATCTAATTGCACCTTATCCCCCAGGCGTTGCTGTTGTTGCACCCGGTGAAGTTCTAACCGAACAGATTGTCAGCGGCTTGATTACTTCACAGAAAGCCGGAGTTCGCATTGCCTATGCAACAGATCCAACGCTTGCAAATTTTCGAGTAGTTAGCCTTCGCTAGCAAATTTCTTTAACGCATCCCCAGAAAGCCTAAAGACTGTCCACTCATCCATCGGTACTGCTCCGAGTGACTCATAAAAATCAATTGAAGGTTTATTCCAATCTAGGACCCACCATTGGAAACGTTCATAATCACGTTCTACACAAAGGGCGGCCAAGGTTTGCATAAAACCTTTGCCAATACCGTGGCCACGATACTCCGGCTTAACAAAGAGATCTTCTAGATAAATTCCGGCCTTGCCCAGCCAAGTTGAATAATTCAAAAACCAGAGAGCAATCCCAACAATTTTTCCATCGACTTCTGCAACGTGGCAGAAAGCAACTGGGCTTTCATTAAAAAGTGAGGTGTTTATCTGATCAATTGTGGCAACCATTTCTTCTGGCGCTTTTTCATATACAGCGAGCTCATAAATCAAGCGATGGATATCCTCAACATCAGCTGGCTGCGCCAAGCGAATCTTCATTGGTTGAGTTTAGGGGAAAGAAAAACGGCCAGGTTTCCCTGGCCGTTTCCCCCTCATGGATAGGTTAAAAGTTAACCAATCTTTGCAATCTGTGCTTCGGCCTTCTTTTTGAATTCACCTTCGACAACCGCGAATCCAAGATCTCCACCGATAGTTTTAGCGCAATCTGGTGAGAGTATGTAGGAGGCAAGCGCCTTTACGGCAGCAGCCTTTGTCTTATCTGCGTAGTTCGTTTCGACCAACATATATGAAACGATACCGAGTGTGTAAGCACCTGCTTCTTTAGTTGCATAATCAAATGTCATAATTCCGTTAGCATCCATAGTTCCTTGTGACAGGAACGCTGAAGTGGTTACTGCGTTTGGAGTAACAGCGGCACCTGCTGGATTAAGCACATCTGCAATCTTCAATTTATTCGCAGTAGCCCAGTTCACTTCTGCATATGTGATTGAGTATGGAGTCTTTCCGGCGAGTAGCGAAACACCACTTGAAGATTGAGCTCCTACAATGCGTCCCAAGTTTTCTGGTGAGTTAATAGAACCAGGGAATGAAGAAGTAAAGGTTGAAGATTTGGCTTTGGTCCAAACAGTTGGAGCAGACTTGTTTAGGTAGTTTGTGAAGTTTTCAGAAGTACCTGAAGAGTCTGAGCGGTAAATTACCTTGATTGTTTTGTTGGGAAGATTGTATGAAACATTTACTGGTGTTGACTTCAATACAATTGGGTCACCCTTTGAGTCTTTTAATATTTGTCCATTTTTGGTCTTGTAAGTTACTTTGTTGACTGTTCGATTGTTATCTTTAGCGATCGCTGGGTCGTTCCATTTTGTAATTGTTCCCGCGAAGATTCCTGCAATTGTGTTCGCAGAGAGAACTAGGGTTTTGCGTGATGGAAGATTGTGAAGAATTCCGATTGGAGCCGCAATTACGGGCGCGTGAATAACAGTTGCACGCTTGTTAGCCCCTACGTGAGCTGCATCTGAGAACCAAAAATCGCCAATTTTATTGTCAGAGGCGGTGCGGCCTGGTCCTGATCCATTATCGGCATAAGTAAACGAATGTCCTGTGGCAGTAGAAAATGATGCCTTGCAAGCTTGGATTAGAGCATTTGGGAATGAAGCGCCAGATCCTGTTAGATCTACTGCGTGGGCTGGAGTCGAAGCTACCAAGCCGAAAACGAGTGCAACTGCTGCAGATTTTGCAAGCATTGAAACTTTCATTAATTTTCCCCTTAAGTGAGATAGGTGTCGTGCTATGAGGAAAACTAGATCCTCAATATGAACTAACCACACCCGAACGGGAAACTTTGCTCAACCATTAGGTGAACAAAAGGTAACGACTAACCGAAGCGGCCGGTGACGTAATTTTCGGTTCGCTGATCCTTTGGCTGCGAGAATATTTCGCTGGTGCGGGCTACTTCGATCATTTCACCTGGGCCGCCATCAGATAGGAAGAAGGCGGTGTAATCAGATACACGAGCGGCCTGCTGCATGTTGTGGGTCACGATGATGATCGTCATTGAATCCGATAGCTCGCGGATCGTTTCTTCGATGCGCAGGGTTGATCCCGGATCTAGCGCCGAACAAGGTTCATCCATCAAAAGTACCTGAGGGCTAACCGCCAACGCGCGAGCGATACATAAGCGCTGTTGTTGTCCACCTGAGAGAGAACCACCATGTGCGTCTAGTCGGTCTTTAACTTCATTCCAAAGTCCGGCACGAACTAGACAAGATTCGAGCAATTCCTCTTTATTCGCTACTTTAATCTGCGCTAGCTTCAAACCTGAAAGCACATTCTCACCAATAGTCATAGATGGAAATGGGTTTGGCTTCTGAAAAACCATACCTATTTGCAGGCGAATCTTTGTTACATCGACTCCTGGTGCATAAACATCTTTTCCATCTAATAAAACTTGTCCAGCCATAGCAGCCCCTGGAATAAACTCGTGCATACGGTTCATAGTTCTAATAAAAGTAGATTTGCCACAGCCAGATGGGCCGATAAGGGCGGTGACAGATCCAGCGGCAAATTCAAGGTTTACATCTGCCAGAACGTGGTTCTTGCCAAACCACGCGTGTACTCCGCGCGCTTCTAGCCCAGTACCTGTGGCAGTACTTGCCTGGGTCCGCTCGACTCTTGCTTTGGCAACACTGGCCAATGAACTCGGTTGGGTTGATGACATGGCTTTCTCGCTTTCAGGAGTTTGTATCACTTTGACATCTTTCTGCTGGATAGTGCACGCGCGGCGATAAAGAGAATAAGAACTAAAATCATTAGGACAAGTAGTCCCGACCAGGCTCTGGTGAGCGATTCGGTGGAACCGGCATTAAATCCCTTCCAAATGTAATAAGGCAGAGAACCAACTGAACCGTTAAATGGATTTGGATTTACTTTATCTCCACCGCCGGTGAGTAGAAGCAGCGGAGCAGTTTCACCTGCGATACGCGCGATACCCAAAATTATCGCAGTCATTAGCCCGCTACGCGCAGCTGGAATAACGATCATTGCAACCGTACGCCACTGCGTTCCGCCAAGTGCGGTTCCTGCTTCGCGTAAATCACTTGGAATCAATAACAAAACCTCTTCTGATGTCCGGGCAATTGTCGGAATCATTAAAATTGTGAGCGCCAAAGCGCCCATAAGAGCCGAGTAACTCTTCGTTATTGGATAAAGGACAGCGGAGAGAACAAATAATCCCGCGACAATTGAAGGAACTCCTGACATCGCTTGCACCAAGAAGCGAACTGGCCCGGCGAATTTTCCTTTAATCTCCGTTAAGTACAGCGCGGTAAGAATTCCTAGCGGAACACTCATTATTAGGGCCAGCACAACCATAGTAAGAGTTCCAGTGATCGCGTGGAGAACTCCACCATTCTCAATCGGATCTGTAGGCGCAGCCATGGACATGTCATTACTCAAAATTCCTGAGTGCAATCCAGGTGCACCGTTTTTAACTACCGTAAACAAAATGCTTGCAATTGGAGTTACCGTGGCTACAGCACCTAGCGCCACCAAAGTGCTTACAAAAGAATCCTTTGCCGCTTGTGGGCCGCGAATAATAAAAGAGTGGGTTGATGTAATTACGCCATAGGCAATAAAGAAAATAAAGGCGTAGGCTAATTTTCCCTTCATTTCGGTTGCTGCTACGAAGAAGTAAGAGAAAACAATTGCAGCGATTAAAAAGGCGATACCAAGAATTCGATCTTGAGGGCTTTTTGCCCAAGGCTTTGTAGGGACCGCTGCAGTACTCATCGTCCCGACTTTCCGGTTGACTTTACAATCACATCTGCGATCGCATTTACGGCAAGGGTCAATAAGAATAAAACTAGACCAGCGGCCATTAACGCCTTAATTTCATATTCACCAGCCTCACTAAATTTCAAAATGATTAGCGAAGCAACGTTTCCGCCGGCACCCAGAAGAATGTGCCAATTTATTTGGAAGACAATGTTTAGAACTGTGAAAACAGCGACAGTTTCTCCCATGGCGCGACCAAGACCAAGCATTGCTCCACCGACAACACCACTTCGGCCGTGAGGAATTACAACCGCTTTGATCATTGCCCAACGAGTTGCACCCAGTGCAAAAGCTGCCTGTATGCGGTCCAGTGGTGCTTGCGCAAAAATTTCTCGTGAAACCGAGGTGATGATTGGAATAATCATGATTGCAAGAACGACTCCTGCGACGAATGGTGAGCGCGTAAAGAAGAAAGGATTAACTTCAAATAATGGAATCCAACCTAAGTACTTGTTGATTAACCTTGCCCAGTACTCAACGCTCGGCATCAACACCAAGAAGCCCCAAACGCCAAAAAGGATCGACGGGAATGCTGCCATCATGTCGATAATTGCCACGAGAATTTTCTTCAGCCATTGAGGCGCATAAAAGTTTAAGAAAAGAGCTGAAAGCACTGAGATCGGCACAGCAATTACTACTGCGATCAGAGCACAAAGAATTGTTCCTACCAACATTGCTCCGATTCCAAAAGTGCTTTCAACAATGTTTCCAGATTCATCTATTTTGACCGCCCAGTCGGAGCTCGTGATAAACCCGATACCCTCTTGCCGCAATACTTCGAATCCGCGATATGCCAAGAAAATAGCAATCAAACCGAGAATCACTAGGGATGAAAGCCCTCCAGTAGTTACTACACCACGAAAAACTTTATCGGAGCGACGTGGTTCAGTAGAGATCTCGCGCGGGCTAGGAATCAAAGTCGTTGTCATATTAGGCAAACTTTCCTGTCACCAAGAAAATAACGCGTCGTGCAACTGAAACGGCGTGATCTGCATATCTTTCGTAGTAACGACCAAGCAAAGTTAAATCGATTGCTGTTTCAACACCGTGTTGCCAAGTTGGTGCTATCAGCGCTGAAATTAGTTGGCGATGAAGCAAGTCCATCTCATCATCATCTTTCTCAACTTGAGCTGCAAGTGTGGTGTCGCGAGTTGAAATTACAACTCCGGTCTTAGCGGCAATCTTTTCTGCCGTCACTCCCATAGATTCGATCAGTTCTAAAAGTTGGTCTGGCACTGCAGTTGCTGGATGTCG
>CANMCL010000031.1 GCA_947496345.1 Actinomycetota bacterium | reverse complement strand
GCGCAATTGGTGCGTCATACCAACCACAACGACGGGCGCGTCCAGTTGTTACACCGATTTCACCACCGATGGTGCGTAATTTTTCACCATCTTCATCGAGGAGTTCAGTTGGGAATGGGCCAGATCCGACGCGAGTTGTGTAAGCCTTAACGATTCCAATTACGCGATCAATTTTGGTTGGTCCGATTCCAGAACCTGTGCACGCGCCACCCGCTGTTGGGTTTGATGAAGTTACAAAGGGATAAGTGCCGTGATCAACGTCAAGCAACGTTCCTTGAGAGCCTTCCAGCAGAACGCGCTTGCCAGCTTTTAGCGCTTGATCAAGCAACAAAACAGTGTCGGCAACATATGGGCGAAGTATTTCGGCATATGCGAGGTACTCATTTAATACCTCATCAACTTCAATGTTTTTACGATTGAAGACCTTGATAAGTACTTGGTTCTTATCGCGGAGTGCGCCTTCGATTTTCTGACGCAGAATTGAAGGATCAAATAAATCTTGCACGCGGATTCCGATGCGATTGATCTTGTCAGCGTAAGCAGGCCCGATGCCGCGGCCAGTTGTGCCGATCTTTGATTTACCAAGGAAGCGCTCTGAAACTTTATCAATTGTGCGGTGATAGGGAGTTATCAAGTGCGCATTGGTTGAGATAACAAGTTTTGAACAATCGATGCCACGTTCGGTTAAACCACGAATTTCTTCAAGCAACACACCTGGATCGATGACAACACCGTTTCCAATAACTGGAATTACGTTGGGACTCAAAATTCCAGATGGAAGTAAGTGAAGTGCATACTTTTGATCACCGATGACCACGGTGTGGCCCGCGTTGTTTCCGCCTTGATAGCGGACAACATAATCAACGCGGTCACCGAGAATATCTGTGGCTTTACCCTTGCCTTCGTCGCCCCATTGAGCTCCAAGCAAAACTAGCGCTGGCATAGCAAAACCTCTCCAGAGATTGTTAAGAGTTAGTAATTACTTTTTTAGTGATGTACCGGTGGAACGCAGATCAGCGCAAGCGTGAACAACGCGTGCCGCCATTCCTGCTTCAGCAGCTTTACCCCATGCACGTGGATCGTACATCTTTTTATTTCCAACTTCGCTGTCAATCTTTAACACGCCGTCATAGTTCTTGAGCATGTGGTCCGCTACTGGACGAGTAAATGCATATTGCGTATCAGTATCGATATTCATCTTAATTACGCCGTAATCAAGTGAATCGCGGATTTCTGAAAGAAGAGAACCTGAACCACCGTGGAAAACCAAGTCCATCGGCTTACTTCCTGCGGCAAGGCCCTTCTTCGCAACGACTGCATCCTGCAGCGTCTGCAAAATCTTTGGCTGCAAAACAACGTTGCCTGGCTTATAAACACCGTGGACGTTGCCGAATGTTGCGGCGACCATATAACGACCGCGCTCTCCGAGTCCAAGAGTTTCGATTGTCATTAATGCATCTTCGGGAGTTGAGTACAACTTCGCATCGTGTTTTGCTTCAACGCCATCTTCTTCGCCACCGACAACGCCGATTTCGATTTCTAGAATTGTGCGAGCAGCAACGGATTTGGTAAGAAGTTCATCTGCAATCTTCATATTTTCATTCATATCAACTGCTGAGCCATCCCACATATGTGAGTTAAAGAGTGGGGCCTGTCCGTTTTTGATGCGTTGTGCGCCGATTTCAAGAAGTGGGCGCATGTAGCCATCGAGTTTTTCAGCTGGGCAGTGATCGGTGTGAATTGCAATATTTACATTGTAATTTTTAGCGACAACGTGAGCGAACTCGGCGAGCGCAACTGCGCCATCGACCATGTTCTTAACTGTTGAACCAGATGCATATTCTGCGCCGCCCCATGAAAATTGAATAATTCCATCTGATTCGGCTTCGGCGAAACCACGAAGTGCTGCAATCAGTGTTTGTGAAGAAGAAACGTTAATTGCGGGATATGCGAATGCGCCAGCCTTAGCGCGATCCAACATTTCGGCATAAATTTCAGGGGTTGCTATGGCCATGATGACTCCAAATTATCTCGGGGCGTAATCCCTGACCGAGCGCGTCATTGGGCCGAATTCAGGCTTACGCCTAATCCAACCACCTTCGCAGGCGGATGAAAAATCGCCATTCCCATTACGCGTAGGAAATGGCGACTTTCCGTCCTATTGGCCCCGTCTATAGATGGTTATGGATCTTTACGGATGGAGTAATTTCTGCAGGAAGGCGATCAAGCCAGCCAGGAGCGCTGGGCTGCTGATTATCTTCAGAAGCATCACAAGAAATGATGTGTACATATTTTCCTTTCCATTCTTCTTCTCTAGCTCGCACCTCGTTCGAGGTTAGAAGGCTGGGATCTTGCCCCATATCTCCTATGCCACACCCGGAAAGCCTTCCGCCTGTTGATATTGACGAGTAATCTGCAGAGTTATGAGTTCAGAAAAAATCGGCGATTCAATCGAAAATCTTTCGCAGGAGAACCGGCTCTTTCCTCCGAGCCCCGCATTTGCCGCGCAAGCGACTGCGAAACCTGATTTATATGCACACGCAGATAAAGACCGTTTAGCCTTTTGGGAAGAACAAGCGCGTGAGCTGACTTGGGATAAGAAGTGGGATCAAGTTTTGGAATGGAATCCTCCATACGCCAAATGGTTTATTGGCGGCAAGATAAATGCTTCGGTAAACGCACTTGATCGTCACATCGCAGCTGGCCGTGGAGAACGAATCGCTTTCCACTTTGAAGGTGAGCCCGGTGATACTCGCACAATTACTTATTCGCAGATGCTCGAAGATGTTTCGCAAGCAGCACATGCGCTAACTGAACTCGGGATCAGCGCTGGCGATCGCGTAGCAATTTATATGCCGATGATCCCAGAGGCCGCTGTCGCGATGTTGGCATGTGCGCGAATCGGTGCTGTTCATTCAGTCGTCTTCGGTGGATTTTCAGCAGATGCACTTTTATCTCGTATCCAAGATGCCGATGCCAAGTTGGTAATTACTGCAGATGGTGGCTTCCGCAAAGGGTCAGCATTTGCCCTTAAGCCCGCAGTTGATGAAGCGTTAAAGGGTCAACACAACGTGGCAAAAGTTCTGGTTGTAAAGCGCACGAATCAAGAAACTGCTTGGAACTCAAATCGTGATATCTGGTGGCATGAAATTGTTAACCGCCAAAGTAAGTCACATACACCTGAATTCTTTGACAGCGAGCACCCGCTCTTTATTCTTTACACATCTGGAACAACTGCCAAGCCAAAGGGAATTTTCCACACAACAGGTGGGTATTTAACCCAAGCGGCATACACACATCGCGTGGTCTTTGATATCAAACCCGAAACAGATATTTACTGGTGTACCGCCGATGTTGGTTGGATTACCGGCCATTCTTATGTTGTTTATGGGCCTTTAATCAATGGTGCTACGCAGGTTATGTATGAAGGAACTCCTGATACACCACATAAAGGTCGCCTCTTTGAAATAATCGCAAAGTACGGCGTTACTATTTTGTACACCGCACCGACTTTGATTCGTACTTGGATGAAGTGGGGAGATGAATTCCCACAGGCTCACAATTTATCTTCGTTGCGTTTACTTGGATCAGTTGGTGAACCAATTAATCCAGAGGCGTGGATGTGGTATCGCGAAGTAATTGGTGCAAACAATTGTCCGATCGTTGACACTTGGTGGCAGACCGAAACTGGCGCGATCATGATTTCACCACTTCCTGGCGTTACCGCAACCAAACCAGGATCTGCAATGAAAGCACTTCCAGGAATCAGCGCAAAAGTTGTTGATGATCAAGGCGTGCCAGTTCCTAATGGACACGGTGGATTCTTAATTTTGGATCAACCATGGCCTTCAATGTTGCGTGGTGTTTGGGGCGAAGACGAGCGTTATAAAGAAACTTACTGGTCACGTTTTAAAGGAATTTACTTTGCTGGCGATGGCGCGAAGTTAGATGGAGATGGCGCGACATGGCTAATGGGCCGCGTTGATGATGTTATGAACGTTTCTGGACACCGCATTTCAACTACTGAAGTTGAGTCTGCTTTGGTTTCACACGAAGCGGTCGCTGAAGCAGCAGTCGTTGGTGCAGCAGATGAGATGACCGGCCAAGGCATTGTCGCCTTCGTTATTTTGCGCGGCGGAATACCAAATGTCGGCGGCGAAGAGTTGGTCAAAGAGTTGCGCGCTCACGTAACCAAGGAGATCGGCGCAATCGCTCGCCCGCGTCAGATTATGGTTGTGGCAGAACTTCCAAAGACGCGCAGTGGAAAAATTATGCGCCGGTTACTAAAGGATGTTGCTGAAAATCGCGCAGTTGGCGATGCCACAACATTGGCTGATCCAAATGTAATGAAGCTGATTTCAGAAGGGTTAAATTCTTCTAAAGACGAAGATTAAGGAACTCTTCCTTTACCCAATCGTTTGCTTGGGTAATTAACCCAGGAATGAAAGGTTGAACTTTCGTCAGTATCTGACTCTTTGCGATTTGGTTCTGTACTGATTCCCACGGTGACCAAAGCAAGACGGTCGCGATCAAATAAGTCACGAGAATTACTCGGATGATTTCTAAGGCAGAACCTGCCAGTGAATCTAAAAGCGCCAGTGGCCCACGAAATACCGTTGCTCGTAAACCCTTGGCGAGTGCACCACCGGCCATTGATCCAAAACTTCCGCTGGCAACAATTGCGATGATCACAAAACCAACGCGCTTAAAATCTAACGCCCAATCGTTTGAGATCTTTAGAGAAAAATAGATTCCAAGAACGCCACCGGCGATGTAGCCCACAAATTTGAAGATCGTTCTAATAAATCCGTTTTTATAACCGATCACTCCTGAAATGAGAACGGCTGCGGCGATCACAAGGTCTAAAAGCATTAAATCTGCACCCCTAAATATTTCTCTGTTAGCGCGATTAATTCAGATTCTGATTCTATAACACCAATTTTTTTATATACCGTCTTACCATCTGCATCTATAAATAAAGTCACCGGAACGCCCATTCCAAAGTACGCTCTTGTCTCATTCTCGCGATCATAATAATTTGGCCAAGTCATGCCATTTTCCTCAATGAATCTTTGAGAATTCGCAGGAGATGCCTCCTCAACTGCAATACCGACTAGCTGTACTTTGCCCTTAGCTTTGCTATAAAAACTTACAAATTCTGGCATTTCATCTAAACAGGTTGTGCACCAAGAGCCCCAAACATTTATCACCATGGGACCGCGTAGTGATTCAATAATCGCTCCCGGTGAGCCATCTACGCATTCGAGAGCAATACCTTCAGCTACCTCTTTATTTGTGGTGACAGACTCGCAAGAAATTACTTCTCCGGTCTGTGCAACTGGATCTGAGTTAGAACACCCCGATAAAATGAGCGCGGCAACAATGATAAGTATTCGCTTCATCGGAAATCCGCATCGCTTTTGACTAAAAGAAGTGCTTTCGCTTTATCCATCTCACCAATTCCAAACGATGGACAAATCTTTGCCACAGGACAAGCACCGCACGCTGGCTTGCGCGAATGGCAAATTCTTCTGCCATGCCAGATCATCCGTTGTGACAAGTTGGTCCATTCCTTTTGAGGTATCAACTCTCCCACTTCAAATTCTACTTTTACGGGATCTTGCGACGCGCTCCACTCAAATCTACGTGAAAGCCTTCCAAAATGTGTGTCGACGGTGATTCCAGGAATATCAAAGGCATGGCCCAAAACGACGTTAGCAGTCTTGCGGCCAACCCCTGGCAATGTAATCAACTCTTCTAAAGTCTGCGGAACTTCGCCGTCAAAATCTTCGATAATCTTTTTTGCTAGCCCATTAATATGTCGCGCTTTAGCTCGAAAGAATCCAGTTGTGTAAATCAGATCTTCGATATCCACCAATGAGGCTTTAGCGTATGCCCGAACGTTTTTATATTTCTTAAATAACGCCGGCGTAACTTGATTAACTCTCTTATCGGTGCATTGCGCAGAAAGTACTGTTGCAATGGTTAATTCGAGTGGGTTGGAGAAATCCAATTCGCAGCGAACATCTGGATATCGCTTGCTTAATATCCGATAGATAGCCCGAGCGCTCTTGCGGGTTTCGCGATCAGGGGCCATGCGAGTAAACTACCGATGTGCCACACGAAGAAGAAGTCGTACGCAGAGCCCCGCTCTTTACCGCCCTTGATGAAGCTGCCGCGGTCTCACTGCGCGCCTCCATGGATTCAGTAAAGATCGCCAAAGGATCAATCCTTTTTAAAGAGGGCGATGAAGGCGAGCATTTGTATGTAATTATTGATGGCAAGTTAAAGCTTGGAACCTCAAGCGGAGACGGTCGCGAGAATCTGCTTTCGATCCTCGGGCCAGGCGAAATGTTCGGCGAACTCTCACTCTTTGATCCCGGCCCACGCACCTCAACTGCAACTGCAGTTACTGATGCGAAGTTACTTTCACTTAGCCATGAAAAAGTTATCCCTTGGCTAAAGCAGAACCCAGAAGTTTCACTTCAATTGCTCACTAGATTGTCACAACGCCTGCGCCGCACCAATGAAGCAGTCGGCGACTTAGTTTTTTCAGATGTTCCAGGACGCGTCGCAAAAGCGCTAATTGATCTTGGTGATCGTTTCGGTAAGTCAACCCCTGAAGGGTTACTCGTTAACCACGACTTAACTCAAGAAGAACTTGCCCAACTTGTTGGAGCATCACGCGAGACAGTTAATAAAGCCTTGGCAGATTTTGCAGGACGCGGTTGGCTTAAGCTGGACGGTCGTTCAGTATTGATTGCTGATGTTGACCGCCTAAGTAAGCGTTCGCGCTAGATCCCTTTAATTCAGCAATTTCAACGGTGAGTTCGATCTCCACCGGCGAATTCAAAGGAAGTTCAGCAACTCCGATGGCACTGCGCGCAGCAATGCCAGCATCCCCCCAGATATGCATGAAGAGCTCAGAAGCTCCATTTGCAATAAATGGTTGATTTAGAAAACCTGGCGCACCGTTTACATAACAAACTACGCGAACAACTTTTACAATCATATCTACCGGAGCAACGAGTTCGACAGCCGCTAAACAATTAAGGGCGCAAATTTCTGCAAGTTCTTTCGCTCGCTCTTGTGTGATTTCAGCGCCAACTTTGCCGGTATCGGCCATTGCGCCATCTACCAAAGGAAGTTGCCCTGCAGTAAAAACTATTTGGCCAGTACGCACTGCTGGCAAATAAGCAGCAACTGGTTTAGCCGCAACAGGAAGCTTTAAACCTTTTTCAGCAAGCTTTGCGCGGACATCGATCGCCATAGTTATTTAATCTCTCGCTTCATGTAAGCAACTAATTGTTCGCCGCCTGGAGCAGGAATAACAGTTACGAGTTCCCATCCATCTGAACCCCAAGTATCAAGAATCTGCTTTGTGGCGTGTGAAAGTAGTGGAACTGTTGCATATTCAAATTTCATTAATTTCCTCCGGCTAGCGCTGCTTTTACAAGTGATGAAACTAAAGAACCATCTGCTTTGCCAGCGATCTGGCCTTTGATGGCTCCCATAACTTTGCCCATATCGCCAGGGCCGGCAGCACCAGTTGATGCGACTGCGGCGGCAATCATCTTCTTTATATCATCTTCAGAAAGTTGTGCTGGTAAATACTTAGCAATTACTTCGCCTTCGGCTTTCTCTTCTGCAGACTTATCGGGGCGGTTAGCTTTGGCAAATTCTTCGGCCGCTTCACGGCGCTTCTTGGCTTCACGCGATAAGACGGTAATGATCTCGTCTTCAGTAAGTACACGGGCTTCTTTTCCTGACACTTCTTCGTTAGTAATTGCAGTTAAGACCATACGGATTGTTCCTGATACGACCTTGTCGCTACTGCGAATTGCCTCAGTTAAGTCGCTCTTAAGTGTCTCTTTGAGTCCCACGAGTTTGATGCTCCAATTCTTGAACTGTTCGGGTGTATCTTCTCATGTAATGAGTTATCAACTTCGCCAGGCTGAGATCCCGATTCTGCCCGCTGGTCACGCGCCGATTCGAGTGCTTCACTTTTCTGATCTGCATCTGACCCCAGCCCGCAAAACCGAGATTGCTGACATCAAATCATTCATCGATCTCGCTCCCGACTTAGTCATCTCAACCGGGGACTTTCTCGCTCATATGCAGGCTGTTCCTGTCGCTCTTGATGCGTTAGATGCATTGTTAAATATTCCCGGCTTATATGTTTTCGGATCAAATGATTACTACGCGCCCAAGCCAAAGAATCCTCTGAAGTATTTACTCCCCGGCCACGGCAAGCGAATTCACGGAGATGATTTGCCTTGGCCAGAATTAGATTTAGGGCTGCAAGCACGCGGTTGGAAAAATCTAAATCACTCGCGAGCAACAATTAAAATTAAAGATACAACGATCGAAACGCGTGGCACAGATGATGCGCATCTGGAATTTGATAATTACTCATTGGTTGCTGGCGAACCTGGACCGTGCGACATCGCAATTGGAGTGACGCACGCGCCGTATTTAAGAATTCTAGATGGAATGGCAAAGGATGGATTAGATGCCATCTTCGCGGGACACACACATGGCGGACAAGTTCGATTACCTTTGCCGGGCGGCTCACGTGCGCTGACAACAAATTGCGACCTGCCAACTTGGCGCGCGCGTGGTTTAACTAAATTTGGTGATGAACCTTATTTACATGTTTCAGCAGGAATGGGAACTAGTCCCTTTGCAAGAATAAGAGTTGCTAGTCCGCCAGAAGTTAGTTTGGTAACGCTTACTGCAAAACTTTAGCGAGTGAATTCAGCAGCAACGAGTTCTGCGATTTGTGCGGTATTTAACGCTGCACCCTTGCGCAAGTTATCGCCGCATACAAATAAATCGATAGATTTTGGATTATCTAGTGACTGACGTACACGACCAACCCAAGTTGGATCGGTGCCTACAACGTCAGCAGGTGTAGGAAACTCCTTCTTTTCGGGATTGTCATAGAGCATTACGCCTTCGGCCTTTGCTAGCGCCGATTGCGCAGCTTTACGTGTAACAACTTTTGAAAATGTTGCATGCACTGTGAGCGAGTGTGTTGTAATTACTGGAACGCGCACACAAGTAGCCGAAACTTTTAGCTTCGGCATGCCAAGAATCTTTCTCGATTCATTGCGAACCTTTAACTCTTCAGATGAATATCCAGCCTCTTTTAACGAGCCTGCCCATG
>CANMCL010000030.1 GCA_947496345.1 Actinomycetota bacterium | reverse complement strand
TGGTTTTGGTGTTTTGATGTGTGACAACCTTGAACAAGCAACTGCACGTGCGGGATTGCCAGGTAGCAAAGAAGATAAAGGCTACGACAGCGCACTCGCCGCACTTAGCGTGATCAATAAAGGTTAAGCAATGCCGGAATTACCTGAAGTTGAAACTGTTAGGCGTGGCCTAGAAAAACTCATAAAGGGTTACACGATCACCGCAGCACACGATTTGCATCCACGAGCGCTCAAGCCAGAATCTGTTGCACCGCTAAAGACTATAAATGGCGCAAAGTTCGTCGATATCAAGCGTCGCGGTAAATTTCTCTGGTTTGTTCTAGATCGCCCACAAGTATTGGTCGCACACCTTGGAATGAGTGGACAATTTTTGATTCACCAAAAAGATCGTCCAGCTGCCAAGCACGTTCGAGCTAAATTTGATCTTTCAAGAAATTTACGTAAACGTGAACTTGTCTTTAATGATCAGCGCACCTTTGGCTGGGTTTCGGTGGAAGAGGTAAGCAACGGGATACCTACCTCTGCCCAACACATTGCAACCGATCCCTTTGATCTGCTATTTGATAGATCTGAAACGATAAACAAATTTGCTAAGCGCAATATTCGTATCAAGACGGCGCTTCTCAATCAAGAGATCATGAGTGGGGTCGGAAATATCTACGCCGATGAAACACTCTGGCGCGCCAAGGTTCACCCCGAGATTTCAACAGCAGATCTGAGCAAGAAGAAGATTGCAGCAATAATTGACTATGCAACCGAAGTAATGCAAGAAGCGATTGAAAAAGGCGGCACCTCATTCGATGACCTTTATATAGATGTCAACGGTGAAAGTGGGTTCTTCGAGCAATCACTTGCTGCCTATGGTCGTACCGATGAGCCATGCCCTAGATGCGGTACCCCTATTAGGCGCATCACCTTTGGCGCTCGTTCTTCTCATTTCTGCCCAAGGTGTCAGCGCAAAATGAATTAAACACTTATTGAAACCCTGTAATCTGCGCCTATGAGAATCCGTACTCGCAAATATAAGGCGCTATTTTTGGCACTCGCTACTTTATCCGTTGGCTTTCCAACTATCGCAAGCGGGGCTAATCCTGAGACAGTCAAACTCACTGTCCACTATCAGCGCGTTGAAGCAGATTACGCATCTTGGAATCTTTGGCTCTGGAAGAACAAGTTAACGGGAACTGATGAACCTGTAAGTACAACCGGCGTGCAATTTACCGGCGATGATGCATACGGAAAGATTGCGACTGTTGAGTTAACTGGGATGGATAAGTTCGATGATTTAGGAATCATTGTTCGAAAAGGAGAATGGCTCTCTAAAGACGTTCCAGATGATCGATTCATAAGTAAATTTGGCGCAAATGGAGTTACCGAAATTTGGTTACGACAGAATGACCCGACTATTTATTACGAACTTCCAACAACTGCCGCTCCGAAAGCCCCCGATAACAAAATGACCAAACTATATGAATCAGCAGAATTTTCTGCGAAGTACACATACACAGGCAATGATCTCGGAAACACTTATTCGCCAACTGCAACGAAGTTTCGCGTATGGGCGCCAACGGCAATCGCGGTGACGCTTGTTACTTATGCAAAAGCAGATTCTCCGCTTTCTTCTGCCGTTGAAACAAGAATGACACCAGATGTAAATGGCACTTGGGTAGCATCCCTTTCGGGTGATAAGGAAGGCTTGATCTACAACTATCGCGTTACTTTAGAGGGACCAACCAATGAAGCCGTTGATCCTTACGTCCGCGCCACCACAATTAACGGCACACGCGGAGTCGTTGTCAATTTAGCTAAAACCAACCCAGCGGGATGGAGCAAGTCCAAGCCAAAATTTAGTGGCAATGCAACAGATGCCGTTATTTACGAATTGCACGTTCGCGATCTCTCAATGGATTCATCTAGCGGAATTTCTGCCGCCAATAAAGGTAAATTTCTGGCCTTTACCGAGTTAAATACGAAAAGTGGCGGAGTACAAACTGGAGTTTCTGCGATTAAAGATTTAGGTGTCACCCACGTCGAACTATTGCCGATTTATGATTTTCAATCAGTTGATGAAGCAGCACCAACATTTAACTGGGGATATGACCCACAAAATTACAACGTTCCTGAAGGCTCTTACAGTTCTGATCCAACAAAGCCAACTGCGCGAATCACAGAATTAAAGCGTGCGATTCAATCAATGCATTCGGTTGGACTGCGTGTGAATATGGACGTTGTCTATAACCACGTTTATAACGCAAGCACTTTTAGCCAGAATTTGATTACCCCGGGCTATTTCTTCCGCACCGATGACAATGGTGCACTCACCAACGGCAGCGGCTGCGGTAATGACGTGGCGACTGAACGCCCAATGGTTCGCAAATTTATAGTTGATTCAGTTAAGTACTGGGCAAGCGAATACAACCTCGATGGGTTCCGCTTTGACTTGATGGGTCTAATGGATATCAAGACAATCAATGAAGTAACGGCTGCACTTAAGGTGATTGACCCAACAATTATCGTTATCGGTGAAGGCTGGGAAATGGGCACCCTTGCGAAGGATCTACGCGCAAGCCAAACAAATATTTCTAAGCTAAACAACGTTGCACACTTTAACGACCAGCTTCGTGATGGCTTGAAGGGATCCGTCTTTAAGGCATCCGATACTGGTTGGGCTACAGGGAAACTTTCTGCAGTGGGCGATATCAAACCGGGAATAGTCGGAAACACAAATTACGACCCAATGTTTTTAAACGCGTGGAATACGACTTCGCCTACTCAATCAGTTAATTACGTTGAATCACACGACAACCTAACCTTGGCAGATAAGTTAACCGCCAGCGTTAAAGGAATTTCTCCAACAGGAATCGCTCAGTTGAGTCAGTTTGCTACATCGATCGCATTCCTATCTCAAGGTGTGCCATTTATGCAGGCAGGCCAAGAATTCCTGCGCTCCAAAAATGGGGATGACAACAGTTACAAATCAGATGACGCCACAAACTCGCTCAAGTGGAGTACAAAACTCAAGTACAGCGCAACCGTCAATTACTACAAGGGTTTGATTGCACTACGTGCGGCACACCCAGCATTTCGAATGACAACCACTTCGGCGATGAAGGCAAATATCAAGTTCTTCAAAGGTACTGACACTTTGATTGCATACTCAATCAACGGCAAAGCGGTAGGGGATAAGGCGAAGACAATCGTTGTAATCCATAACGCTGACACTGCAAACGCTACATTCACTTTGCCGAATGCAAATAGCTGGAACATCGTTGCTAAGGGGTCGCAGATCGGTACGAAGACCCTTCAAGTATTGAAGGCTGGAAAAGTCGTTGTGCCCGGCCAATCAACAATGGTTTTGATTCAATAGCTTTCGAACCGCACTTTAGTCAGACCAGTCGGCAACTTCGTGATCCCTCTCACGAATCGACCTGGTCTTCCAGAAATTCAAGAATTTCCCGTTGTTCAATCCCCAGGAATCCATTTTGCGGTATCGCTGCAAGCAAACTGGAATTCAAACGTGGAGTAGGTCTAATCAACTCGCCCCATTTGTTTTCTAAATCCGCAGGAGCCTGGCGACAACACTTGGCATCGGGACAGTACGACTTGTAACGAGTACTTGAATCTCTTCCTCTGAAGTACTTAACTGAATCGAAGTTTGTGCCGACGCTGACTGAGAAATCACCTTGAGCGCTAGCTTGGATTCTTGATGTGCACCAATAAGTTCCAACGGGTTTGTCGGTGTATTGGTGATACGGGGTAAATCGATCTTTTACCGTGAAGACTTTACGGGCGCTCCAGTTGCGACAAACAATTTGACCCTCTACTGAGCCAAAGACATCTGACGGAAATGTCACGTTGTCATTCTCGTAAGCCTTGGAAATCGCACCGCTTTCGTGCACCTTTAGGAAGTGCACCGGCAAGTTGAGGTGAACCGTTGCCAGATTAGTAAATCTATGGGCAGCGTTTTCATAGCTGACACCGAAGTAATCACGAAGGTCTTCAACAGAGAGTTCTCGCTTAACTTTGGCGTTCTGTAGGAATTCAACTGCATTTGCCTCAGGCATTAACAACGCGCCTGCCAAATAGTTTGTTTGTACACGCTGCGATAAGTAGTCGTGATAGTCATTTGGTGAAGGATGTTTAAGAACGTGACCGGCGAGTGCTTGCAACAAAATAGTACGAGCATCGCGGCCTTCGCGCCGCATCGGTAGATAGATGCGTCCGTTCTTTTCGTCGGTTATGACTCTTGTTGAAGCCGGTAAATCTTGAACGTAATGCAAAGTGAAACCTAACTTATTGGCTAGCTCTGCAGTTAAGCGCTCAGATAGCGGACCCGAGCTGTGATCAATTTTCGCTAAAAGATTTTTCGCTTCCTCTTCCAAATGTGGAAAATAATTATTAATTTTTCGCATCTCTTGACGAAGTTCTATGTTTACACGTCGCGCTTCTTCGGGAGTCGCAGAACGCTGCAAGTGCAACCTTTCAACTTCGCGCTGTAGGCCAAGAATGATTTCAATTATGTTATTGCTGACAGTTTTGCCTATGAATGCATCTGGCAAGCCAAGAGATGAGTAAAGGCCACCACGTTGTGCGCGTTCGATTTCAAGCTCATTTGCTGTTCGCTCACTCAATATTTCAGAGTTAAGCAATTGTGTTAATGAAACACCGAGAGCTTGTGCGATCTTCTGCAATTGTTGAATTGGAGGAGTTCGTTTGCCATTTTCAATCGCCGAGATTTGCGATGGTGCGCGCTCAATTGCGCGAGCGAGTACTTCAAGGTTCATTCCTTGCTTGGTTCGCAGTTCTCGGATCCGGCGGCCAACGATCAGCGGATCGAACTCTTTCTCTAAATTGCTCATATTTAATTCTGGCATCCGCAGCAGAATAGGGGAAGTTCTATTTGGCAGAAATATTGGATTATTTCTGTCAGGAAACGAATGCAATTCCTTGAAAAGTGCCCAATACTCAACTTATTCGACCAAAGGGCACAAAAACCCTTGTTTTTCACACTATAAGAAGGAGTAAGTAATGAAGAGCCAAATCGGGAGCAACACCCAGACCGCAGAAGAATTGCAAAAAGAGTGGGATACCAATCCACGCTGGGCGGGGATCAAGCGTGATTACACCGCTGAAGATGTGGTGCGCCTGCGCGGCTCGATTACTGAAGATTCCACGCTGGCTCGCCGCGGGGCCGAGAACCTATGGGATTTACTGCACACCGAGAAATGGGTTGCAGCCCTTGGAGCCCTCACCGGGAACCAAGCGGTTCAGCAGGTAAAGGCTGGGCTGAAGGCGATCTACCTTTCCGGTTGGCAGGTTGCAGGAGATGCCAACCTTTCGGGGCATACCTATCCAGATCAGAGCTTGTATCCCGCCAACTCGGTTCCGGCAGTTGTTCGCCGAATCAATAACGCTTTGATGCGCGCTGATCAAGTAGAGCGCGTTGAAGGTCCGGCGAGCCTTGATTGGCTTGTGCCGATTGTTGCCGATGCTGAAGCAGGTTTTGGTGGTCCGCTAAATGCGTATGAATTAATGAAGTCAATGATTCAAGCAGGCGCTGCCGGAGTTCACTGGGAAGACCAACTCGCTTCAGAAAAGAAGTGCGGTCACTTAGGTGGAAAAGTATTGATTCCAACTCAGCAACACGTTAGAACTTTAAATGCGGCTCGCCTTGCAGCTGATGTTGCTGGCGTTCCAACAATAATCATTGCACGCACTGATGCGCTCGCAGCGGATCTGATCACTTCAGATATCGATTCACGAGATGCACAGTATGCAACAGGTGAACGCACCAGCGAAGGTTTCTATCGAGTTAAGCCAGGCCTAGATGCTGTTATTACTCGAGGGCTAGCTTTCGCCGAATACTCAGATCTAATGTGGGTTGAAACGGGTGAGCCAAATATCGAGCTTGCACGTAAATTCGCAGAAGCGATACACGCAAAGTATCCAGGGAAGATGTTGGCCTATAACTGCTCACCATCATTTAATTGGAAGCGCCACCTTAACGATGCGCAGATTGCGACATTCCAATCAGAGTTGGCAGCACTTGGTTACAAATTCCAATTCATCACACTGGCCGGTTTCCACGCACTCAATCACTCAATGTTCACTCTTGCAAAGGGTTACAAGACCCGCGCTATGAGCGCATACGTTGAACTACAAGAAGCTGAATTTGCGAGCGAAGCCGATGGTTACACAGCGACGAAGCACCAGCGTGAAGTAGGCACGGGCTACTTTGATGCGATCTCGACTGCGCTCAATCCGAATAGCGCCACTCTGGCTCTCGCCGGATCAACCGAAAACGAACAATTCCACTAATTATTTAACACAGCCATAGGAGAATTAAATGTCACACATTTCAATTGCAGGAAAGATGCATCCTCGCTTTAACGAGATCCTCACTTCAGATGCGTTGGCATTTGTTACCGAACTTCACGAACTCTTTTCGGGTACTCGAAGTGACTTGCTGGCCCACAGAATGGTTAATCGAACTCACTTTTCCAATGGACGCCGGCCAACATTCTTAAAGTCAACGAGTCACATTCGGGAAGATGCCAGCTGGTTTGTTGCTGGTCCTGGACCTGGCCTAGAAGATCGCAGAGTTGAAATCACGGGGCCGACTGATCCGAAAATGACTTGCAACGCCATGAATTCAAGTGCCAAAGTTTGGTTAGCGGATTTGGAAGATGCAACTAGCCCGACCTGGGAGAACATTATTGGGGGACAGGTCTCGCTATTTGATGCGATCCGCAGACAACTTACCTTTGATTCAGGTGAAAAGATTTACACAATCACCAATGAAAATGCGCCAACAATTGTTATGCGTCCACGTGGGTGGCATATGGTTGAAAAACACCTTCTCTTTGTGGATCAGGAAGATCGTGCACGTCCAACTGTTGCAGGGTTAGTTGACTTCGGACTTTACTTCTTCCATAACGCAAAAGAGTTGATTGCGCGCGGAGCAGGTCCATACTTCTACTTGGCGAAGATTGAATCACACCTAGAAGCAGAGTTGTGGAACAACATCTTTACCTACGCCGAAGAGCGTTTAGAGATTCCTTATGGAACTATTCGCGCGACAGTACTTATTGAAACTATTCCAGCAGCATTTGAAATGGATGAAATTCTTTGGGAATTGCGCGATCACTGCGCTGGCTTAAATGCTGGCCGTTGGGATTACATCTTCTCGATTATTAAAAACTTTGCCGGATCCGGAAAGCAGTTCTTGACTCCAGATCGAGCGCAGATCACTATGACGGTGCCATTCATGCGCGCCTACACCGAACTTTTGGTCTCAACTTGTCACAAGCGAAAAGCTCACGCTATTGGCGGCATGAGTGCTTTCATTCCTAATCGTCGAGATAAAGAAGTGACCGATCGTGCACTCGAAGCAGTTACGATCGATAAAGCGCGCGAGGCTGCGGATGGTTTCGATGGAACTTGGGTTGCTCACCCAGATTTAATTCCTGTTGCGCAGAAAGAATTTGATGCCGTTTTAGGTTCAAAGCCAAATCAACTAGATCGCCTTCGCGATGATGTTCACGTTGTTCCGGATCAACTTCTCGATATTCAATCTATCGGTGGAGATGTAACGGATGCCGGGCTTCGCACAAATGTGGCTGTAGGGCTTCTATACATCGAATCCTGGCTCCGCGGAACAGGCGCAGTTGCAATCGATAATTTAATGGAAGACGTTGCAACTGCTGAAATTAGTCGCTCGCAGATATGGCAATGGATTCGTTACGAAGTAGTTACTCGCGAGGGAACCCACGTAACTCGCAGCCTCGTTGAACAAATTATCTTCGACATCATTAACGGACTAGAGCGAAACGAAAATGATCGCTTTGAAGATGCGGTTGCGATCTTCCGCCAAATCTGTCTGGATGAAGATCACTTCCCGACCTTCTTGACGCTTTCCGCGTACTCTCAGTTCATGGTGAGTGCAGCACCTGGTCACTCAATAAAGTAAAGAGCCCCGATAATCGTTCTTGCTTAGTTACAAATCAGAACTTAATGGTTTGTAACTTTGCAAAACGCTCAGCCATTAATCGGTATCCCGCTGAATTTGGGTGCAACTTATCGGGCATGAGGTCTACATCGCCCTCATTCATAAGTTCTAGACCATTCATGTAATGCAGGTTCTTATCTGCTCGTTTGGAAACAACCTCTTCAAGTATTTCTCTAATGCGAACAAGAGTGAGCACACCGCCAGCCAATTCTGCAGGTCGCTCTTTCGCAAAGAGTGAATCTCCATCGATCATGATTGGACCTGGAGTCGTTTCGTGAAATGGACACCAGATAGGGGAAATAATCAGTATTGGTGTGGTCGGGTGCTTTTCACGGATGGTGTCAAGCAAACTATGAACCGCCGGAATAAAGGCTCTTTCGCGCATCGAATCAGCATTTACTAGATTTATTCCTAATTTGAGTGAAATGAAGTCCGCAGGAGTGTTTGCTATTGATCGCGCGGCGAAACCATCCAATTGGCATTCTCCAGCAAATCCAAAATTGATTACATCTAGATTCATCAACTGTGCAGCACGCACTGGCCAAATATCCATCGGCTTAACCGCTTCAACACAATGGCTTATTGAACTTCCGTAATGCACCCATTTCTTTTTGCCACTTGGTCGAGCCGGCAATATCTCCTTGGATGCGGTTAACTCCTTCAACTCAACAATTGCAGATGAAGGAAGCCAAATCTCGATATCTTTTTCGTTATCACCAAGCTGTGAAAAAGTGAGAAGATCCGGATCACCAGGTTCGAGTGTTTCCACGAACACTGCCGTAACACCTGCAGTCAAGCGTAGAACATTTCCATGATCTGCCGTCAGAGACTGAACTTCTTTTCCATCAACCAGCAAATCAAATGCTGCAGGTCGCTTATCTTCAGCCAGTCCTGTAATCACCATTTTTGAAACAAGTACCTTGAGCGAGATCTGATCGGCTGATGTTCTAAAGCGAATACGCACGCCTGATGGAAATTTCAAGAATCGTTCTATACCTGCATCAGCAAATTGAATACGAGTCCAGTCTGGCAATCGACGAGGCGTGACCCAACCGTCGGCACCCTTGTCATATCCCAGCGCCCCAACAATCTCTATCTTTGAGTCCATTATTGGATAAGTAAACATAGTTATCTCCTTATTATTGGTCTGACAACATGGTCATGACAAAGTCTGGCTTTAGTTTAGGTACCGATATGTCCTGGTTGCAATGATCTAAACCAGGCAATATGTCCAATTCGCCTAGCGCGTTGAAAGATTGGCTCTCAAGTAATCAATCGCTTGCTCTGCGACACCTATCTCATTTAGCCCAGCGC